>JAAEZW010000059.1 GCA_018222665.1 Paracoccaceae bacterium | reverse complement strand
TCCCTAGAATACCCGACTGTGGTGGGTTCAGGATTGGTGAGGACATCAGCGAACCGTAGACGCCGCCGTTCGAGATGGTGAAGGTGCCGCCCTGCATCTCAGCCATGGACAGTTTGCCGTCGCGTGCGCGTTTGCCTTTTTCGGCAATCGCCTTCTCAATGGCGGCAAAGCTCATTGAATCTGCGTCCCGGATTACGGGCACCACAAGGCCTGTAGGGGTGCCCGCGGCGATGCCCATATGAACGAAGTTCTTGTAAACGATGTCGGTGCCATCGATCTCGGCGTTAACCTCGGGCACTTCTTTCAACGCGTGACAGCAGGCCTTGGTGAAGAACGACATGAAGCCCAGCTTCACACCATGTTTCTTCTCGAAAAGCTCCTTGTATTCTTTGCGCAGCGCCATGACCTCAGTCATGTCGACCTCGTTATACGTGGTCAGCATCGCGGCTGTGTTCTGACTGTCTTTCAAACGCTTGGCGATTGTCTGACGTAGACGTGTCATTTTCACACGCTCTTCGCGTGATGCATCATCTGCCGATACGGGCGCACGTGGTGCGGCCGCTGCGGGGGCCGGGGCAAGGGTGCTTGCGGCGGTGGCAACGGCGCGTGCCACATCATCCTTCATCGCGCGTCCATCGCGGCCAGTTCCCTGAACAGCGTCACGGGAAATGCCCGCCTCTGCCATCGCCTTTTTCGCGGCTGGGCTGTCTTCGACATCCTTAGATGTGCTTGCCGCTGCGGGTGCTGGTGCGGCGGCGGCTGCCGGTGCTGCTGCAGATGTGCTTGCACTGCCCATGACGGCCAATTTGCCGCCTGCGGCGACGGTTGCGCCCTCGGCTGCAAGGATTTCTGTTAGGGTGCCAGATGCAGGTGCAGGAACCTCAACCGAAACCTTGTCTGTTTCCAATTCGCACAGCATTTCATCCTGCTGAACTGTATCGCCGATCTGTTTGAACCATGTTGAAACGGTTGCTTCGCTGACGCTTTCACCCAATGTTGGGACCATCACGTCAACCGCTGCGCCTGCATCAGATGCTGGTGCCGCAGCAGGGGCAGGGGCAGCCGCGCCCGCGCCTTCGCTGATATTGGCCAATAGGGCATCAACACCCACGGTTTCACCCTCTACAGCAACGATATCGCCCAATGTGCCTGCCGCAGGGCTTGGAACCTCGACCGTGACTTTGTCAGTTTCAAGTTCACATAGCATTTCGTCCTGTGCCACGGCATCACCTGGTTTTTTGAACCAGGTTGCAACAGTTGCTTCTGTCACAGATTCACCCAGTGTTGGAACACGTACTTCTGTCATGGGTTAGTTCCCTTTAATGGTTAGCGCGTCATCAATCAGCGCTTCTTGTTGTGCTTTATGAGTTGAGGCCAAGCCTGTCGCAGGAGAGGCGCTTGCGGCGCGGCCTGCATAGACGGGGCGTGGATGTTTTGCGTTCATGCGTGTCAAAACCCATTCCAAGTTTGGTTCCATAAAGGACCATGCACCTTGGTTTTTCGGTTCTTCCTGACACCATACCATTTCCGCATCTTTGAACCGTTCCAGTTCTTTCAATGCCGCAAGTGCGGGGAATGGATAGAATTGTTCAAAACGCAGTAGGTAAATGTCATCAATACCGCGGCGATCACGTTCTTCAAGAAGATCGTAATACACCTTACCTGAACACATCACGACGCGTTTGATTTTATCATCTGCCACCAATTCCGTGTCAGAGTTTCCTTTTTGTGCATCATCCCATAGGACGCGGTGGAAACTGGACCCATCGGTGAAATCCGCCGCTTCTGAGATACACAAACGATGGCGCAGCAATGATTTTGGCGTCATCAGGATTAGCGGTTTGCGGAAGGATCTGTGGATTTGACGACGCAAGATGTGGAAATAGTTCGCAGGTGTTGAACAGTTCGCCACGATCCAGTTGTCCTGCCCACACATTTGCAAAAAACGCTCAAGCCGTGCGGAAGAGTGTTCGGGGCCTTGACCCTCGAACCCGTGTGGCAGCAACACAACCAAACCTGACATGCGCAACCACTTGCTTTCGCCTGAGCTGATGAATTGGTCAAACATGATCTGTGCGCCATTAGCGAAATCGCCAAATTGCGCTTCCCACATTACCAAGGCATTTGGCTCAGAAAGCGAATAGCCATATTCAAAACCCAAGACTGCATATTCCGACAACATCGAGTCAATCACATCGTAACGGGATTGGCCTTCGCGGATGTTGTTAAGGGGGTAATAGCGGCTTTCATCATTCTGATTGATCAGGCCCGAATGACGCTGACTGAACGTGCCGCGTGTTGCGTCCTGACCCGCAAGGCGGACAGGATAGCCTTCGGTCAAAAGGGATCCGAATGCCAAGGCTTCGGCCGTTGCCCAATCGAACCCTTTACCGCTTTCAAACATTTTTGATTTGGTGTCTAGCAAACGCGCCACGGTTTTATGTAGGGCAAAATCCTCGGGCGCGGTTGTCAGCGCCTTACCAACAGTTGACAGTGTTTCATCAGAGATTGACGTTTGACCGCGTTGGTAATCGTCTTTTTCACGATCCAAATGGGACCAGCGGCCATCCAACCAATCGGCTTTGTTGGGTTTATAATCGCGCCCTGCCTCGAACTCATCGTTCATTTTGGCTTGGAACGCGGCTTTCATATCCTCAATCTCGCCCTCTGGGATTAACCCGTCACGCACAAGACGTTCTGTATAAAGCGCCAGTGTGGTTTTGTGCTGTTTGATGTTTTTGTACATCATTGGGTTGGTGAACATGGGTTCATCACCCTCGTTATGTCCGAACCGACGGTAGCAGAAGATGTCGATCACAACATCCTTTTGGAATTTCTGGCGGAATTCTGTGGCAACCTTGGCCGCATGAACTACAGCCTCTGGATCATCTCCATTCACGTGGAAAATCGGGGCCTCAACCATCAGTGCGATGTCCGTTGGATACGGGGAAGAACGCGAGAAATGCGGCGCAGTTGTAAAGCCAATCTGGTTGTTCACAACCACATGCATGGTGCCGCCAGTTTTATGGCCAACCAAGCCCGACAGGCCGAAACATTCCGCAACAACACCCTGACCTGCAAAGGCCGCATCACCATGCAACAACAGTGGCATAACCTGTGTTCGATCTTTGTCGTTTAGCTGTTCTTGTTTTGCGCGCACCTTGCCCAAAACAACGGGGTTTACCGCCTCTAGGTGAGAGGGGTTTGCCGTCAGCGATAGGTGCACAATGTTGCCATCAAATTCACGGTCAGATGACGCGCCAAGGTGATATTTAACGTCGCCTGAACCATCAACATCCTCTGGTTTGAATGACCCGCCTTGGAATTCGTTAAAAATCGCGCGGTAGGGTTTGCTCATGACGTTTGCCAAAACGGACAAACGGCCACGGTGCGGCATGCCGATGACAACATCCTTAACGCCCAACGCTCCGCCACGTTTGATGATTTGTTCCAAGGCGGGGATCAATGCCTCGCCCCCGTCAAGGCCGAAACGTTTTGTGCCCATGTATTTAACATGCAAGAATTTTTCAAAACCCTCGGCTTCGACCAATTTGTTCAAAATCGCCTTACGTCCTTCGCGGGTAAACGTGATTTCTTTGCCAAACCCTTCGATCCGTTCTTTCAGCCATGCGGATTGTTCAGGATCAGAGATATGCATGTATTGCAGCGCGAATGTACCGCAATAGGTGCGGCGCACGATATCAACAATTTGACGCATCGTGGCGACTTGCAGTCCCAAGACATTGTCCAAGAAAATCGGGCGATCCATGTCCGCATCTGTAAACCCATAATTCTTTGGATCAAGCGATGATTCAGCGTCTTTGGTGTCGCGCATGCCAATGGGGTCAAGATCGGCGGCCAAATGCCCACGCACACGATAGGCGCGGATCAGCATGATGGCGCGGATACTGTCCAAGACGGCGCGCTTCATCGCCTCATTCGAAACCTTGACGCCTTTTTCTTTGGCTTTATCGGCAATCTTTTTACCCGCAGATTTGCCTTCTGCAGCAGTCACCGGCCATTCTCCTGTTAGGGCGTTTGTCCAATCATCGCTTGGCTGTTGTGGCCAGTCCGTTCGCGCCCATGAAGGCCCCTCTGCTTCGGCTTTGACAGAGACCTCATCATCACCCATGGCAAGGAAAAACTCGGCCCATGCCGCATCAACGGCATTTGGGTCCTTGGCATATTGTGCATAGAGCTGTTCAAGGTATTCGGCATTGTGACCCTGCATAAAAGATGATGCATGGAACTGCGCGTTATTTGATTGGTCGGTCATGATGTACCCTCAGTTGGCTGAACCGAATGGACGGTTTTGTTTCGCCCTAGTTTACGTGCCTGCCCCGACAGGATCGGGGCAGGGCATTTACGTGAATTAACCGATGGCCTTTAGTACGGCTTCACCCAATGTTGCGGGGCTATCCGCAACGACGATACCTGCTGATTTCATGGCTTCGATTTTATCCTCTGCGCCGCCTTTGCCGCCCGCAACAATCGCGCCTGCGTGGCCCATACGGCGACCGGGAGGCGCCGTGCGGCCCGCGATGAAACCTGCAACTGGTTTGCTGCGGCCACGTTTTGCTTCGTCTTTTAGGAACTGTGCGGCTTCTTCTTCTGCGGAACCACCGATTTCACCGATCATTATGATGCTTTCGGTTTCGTCGTCCGCCAAGAACCATTCCAACACATCAATGTGTTCGGTGCCTTTGATGGGGTCACCACCAATACCAACACAAGAAGACTGACCCAAACCAACGTCAGAGGTTTGTTTCACGGCCTCATATGTCAATGTACCAGAACGTGACACAACACCAACCGAACCACGACGGTGAATGTGGCCTGGCATAATGCCGATTTTACACGCATCTGGGGTGATAACACCTGGGCAGTTTGGTCCGATTAGCACTGATTTGCTGTCAACCAATGCGCGCTTTACCTTCATCATATCCAAAACTGGAATACCCTCGGTAATGCAAACGATCAGTCCCATTTCCGCGTCCAACGCCTCAAGAATTGAATCCGCAGCAAAGGGAGGAGGCACATAGATCACAGTCGCGTTCGCCTCTGTTGCGTGCTTTGCTTCATGAACTGAATTGTACACTGGCAGATCAAGGTGCGTTTGACCGCCTTTGCCAGGTGTCACACCACCAACCATTTTGGTCCCATAGGCAATCGCCTGTTCAGAGTGAAATGTCCCTTGAGATCCTGTGAAACCTTGGCAGATCACTTTTGTATTTTCGTTTACAAGTACGGCCATGATCTTATCCTTTCACCGCTTTGACGATTTTCTCGGCACCGTCTTTTAGGTTGTCTGCTGCGATCACATCTAGGCCAGATGTATTGATGATCTCTTTACCCAATTCCACATTGGTGCCTTCGAGGCGCACAACCAATGGAACGCTTAGGCCCACCTCTTTCACAGCTGCAATCACGCCTTCTGCGATCACGTCACAGCGCATAATGCCGCCAAAGATGTTCACAAGGATGCCTTTTACGTTTGGATCAGATGTGATGATCTTGAACGCTTCGGTCACTTTTTCTTTGGTCGCGCTACCGCCCACGTCCAAGAAGTTTGCAGGGGACGCACCATATAATTTGATGATGTCCATTGTCGCCATCGCAAGGCCCGCACCGTTCACCATACAACCGATTTCACCGTCAAGCGCGATGTAGTTCAGGTCGTACTTGGATGCTTCCAGCTCTTTTGGATCTTCTTCGGTGACGTCGCGCAATTCTGCGATATCGGCATGGCGATAGACTGCGTTGCCGTCAAAGCCGACTTTTGCGTCCAACACTTTCAATGCGCCATCATCGCCAACGATCAATGGGTTGATTTCCAGCATTTCCATGTCTTTTTCAATGAACGCACGATAAAGAGTGCCCATTAATGAAACACATTGTTTCACCTGTGCGCCCTCAAGGCCGAGTGAAAACGCGATGCGGCGGCCGTGGTAGGCTTGGAAACCTGTCGTGGGATCAACTGAGAAGGATAGGATCTTTTCAGGTGTCGCTGCGGCCACTTCTTCAATGTCCATACCGCCTTCGGTGGAACATACAAATGAAACGCGTGACGTTTGACGATCAACCAGCAGAGCTAGGTACAATTCACGTTGGATACCTGATCCCGCTTCGATGTAGACACGGTTGACTTGCTTACCCGCTGGGCCAGTTTGGTGTGTGACCAATGTGCGGCCAAGCATCTTTTTGGCTTCTTCTGCGGCTTCTTCGACTGATTTTGTCAGACGGACACCGCCTTTTTCGCCGGCGTCTGCTTCTTTAAAGCTGCCTTTGCCGCGACCACCTGCGTGGATTTGCGCTTTGACAACCCAAAGAGGGCCGTCCAATTCACCGGCTGCAGTTTTTGCATCCTCTGCCTTTAGGACAACACGTCCGTCAGACACAGGGGCGCCATAGCTGCGAAGAAGTTGCTTCGCCTGATATTCATGGATGTTCATGAAATTTCGTCCCGTGTTACTTTGATTGATTAGGCTATACGCCAATAGCAACGCGGAAAGGGAAGCGTTTTTTAGTGGATTTATCAAAAATTCGACATATATCAGATTTTGTGATCACACATTATTTTCGTGTGATCACAAATTAATTAGCAATCTCGTTATTCAAGAATCTGAAACCAGTGCCACGTCTATGTATCATAGACCGCCAGCCCATGGTGTGAATGCGACGCAAAGCGCATTATCAGGGCGGGTGGTCTGAGGTCGTACAATGATTGCGATTTTGGGTACGACTTTCCAAAAATTGTTGAGGGAAATAAAAAAGCGCGGATGCATTGATCCGCGCTTTTGTATGATTGCTCAGAATTCAATTATGCAAGCGATGGGTCGATCCCCTTGCACGCCTCGACCAAACCTTTCACCGCGACAACTGATTTGTCGAACATGGCTTGCTCGTCTTTGTTCAGCTTGATGTCGACAACTTTCTCGATGCCGTTTGCGCCGATGATTGTTGGCACGCCAACATACATGCCTTTCAGGCCAAATTCGCCATCACAATAGGCCGCACATGGCAACAGACGACGTTGGTCTTTCAAATAGGCCTCTGCCATTTCGATTGCGGATGTTGCAGGTGCATAGAATGCGGAACCTGTTTTCAACAGGCCAACGATCTCTGCGCCGCCGTCACGTGTGCGCTGTACGATTGCGTCCAACTTATCCTGTGTTGTCCAACCCATTGATACCAAATCAGGAAGAGGGATACCCGCAACTGTTGAATAGCGTGCCAATGGAACCATCGTGTCACCGTGACCACCCAAAACAAAGGCAGTCACATCGCGCATGGATACGTCAAATTCCAATGATAGGAAGTGACGGAAACGAGCGCTGTCCAAGACGCCCGCCATACCCACAACTTTGTTGTGTGGTAGGCCAGAGAATTCGCGCAGTGCCCAAACCATGGCGTCCAATGGGTTTGTGATACAGATTACGAACGCGTTTGGTGCGTTGTCACGAATACCTTCACCAACAGATTTCATAACCTTTAGGTTGATGCCCAACAAATCATCACGGCTCATGCCGGGTTTGCGTGGAACACCCGCTGTTACGATGCAGACATCCGCATCTGCGATGTCTGCGTAGGACTGCGTGCCCTTCATGACTGCGTCAAATCCTTCGGATGGACCGGACTCTGCGATGTCCAACGCTTTGCCTTCTGGTGTGCCTTCTGCGATGTCGAACAGTACAACGTCGCCCAATTCTTTGATTGCTGCTAGGTGCGCAAGTGTGCCGCCGATTTGTCCTGCGCCGATAAGCGCGATTTTAGGTCTGGCCATGAAAAATTCTCCGGTCCTAGGTTGTTGTGCGCGTTGGCCTAGTCTGTTTTGATAAATTTCGCAAGGGTGCTGCGCCGCGGCATAATTAAGCGCAATGTATGCAAAAGCATGCCGTAAGCCTTATTCCATTTGCAAAACCAATATTTATAACCGAATACTGCGCCTATGTTTGAAATTGGATTTTTTTCGATTGCCGCGCTTGCAGTGGTGTTTGCGGGGATATCAAAGGGCGGATTCGGCTCGGGCGCGGCCTTTGCGGCGGCAGCGATTCTTGCGACGATCATTGAACCGGGGCAGGCGATTGGAATTATGCTGCCACTTTTGATGTTGATGGATGTGACGTCGCTAAAACCCTATTGGAAAAAATGGCTGAACCGTGAAAGTGTTATATTGATCCTTGGCAGTTTGCCTGGGGTTGCGCTTGGGGCGTGGCTTTATAGTCGTACAAATGCCGATGTGTTTCGCATTTTGATTGGGGTTATCGCGCTGGGCTTTGTTTTATGGCAGTTGGGGCAGCGCTCAGGTGTATTGAAACAGGCGAAACATCACATGCCTGATTGGGCGGGGCTTATCGCAGGGGCGTTGGCAGGATTTACAAGTTTTGTCAGTCACGCAGGCGGTCCACCTGCGGCAGTATACCTGTTGTCCAAGCGACCCAATAAAACCGAATTTCAGGCAACAACTGTGATCATATTTTGGGCTATCAATCTGGCCAAAGCTGTGCCTTATGCCTTTCTTGGGTTATTCAACTTGGAAACCCTAACCCTCAATGTCGCGCTGGCCCCATTTGCATTGATTGGTGTTTGGATGGGGGTAAAGGCGCATCATTGGATGTCGGATCGTTTGTTTTTCGCTCTGACATACGCTCTATTAACCGTCACGGGGCTGCGTCTTATCTGGATGGCAATGACATAATTTCTGCGTTGCGGCAATTTTGGGGTTGAACATTTCGTACGAAAATGCCTATCTCTGCGCAAGATTATTGCGGAGAAAATTCCATGACAATACAAATGCGCCCCTTCCGATCAGTCCTTTATATCCCAGGATCCAAGGATCGCGCATTGGACAAGGCTCGCGGTTTGCCCGTGGATGCGATTATTTTTGACCTTGAGGATGCGGTTTCCCCTGATGCCAAGGTTGAGGCACGCGGGACGCTTAAGGCGGCACTCGAGCAGGGGGGCTATGGCAACCGTTACAAAATTATCCGTATCAATG
>JAAEZW010000058.1 GCA_018222665.1 Paracoccaceae bacterium | reverse complement strand
TAATATCCAATCCATTATCATGGGCCAACTTGCGCACCTTTTCGGCGACCTCTTGTTTTTGGGCCAATGCCGCCTGTGCGTCGGAAATTAATTTATTTAACCCTCCAATCGACATTTTATTTAAATTAAGCGCCATTATAACCTCCGATATTTAGCGAAAATATTAAGAGGATATTAAAGTTAAAAAATCAATAAAAAAGCGAGAGTATATAAGTTTGATAATAAAATTTAAAACTGTGCAGGTATTCTTATAAATAAGAAAACGCGCCCCTATCAAAAGAATAAATAAGGGCGCGTTTTATATTTAGCGTGTAAACTTTTTATGTTTAATCCGCTTGGGTTCCAATGCATCTGGACCTAGGCGGCGTTTCTTATCCTCTTCATAGGCGGAAAAGTCGCCTTCGAACCATTCAACGTGTGCCTCGCCCTCGAACGCAAGGATGTGGGTGCATATACGGTCAAGGAAGAAACGGTCGTGAGAAATGACCACGGCGCAGCCCGCAAAATCCATCAAGGCATCTTCGAGTGCGCGCAATGTTTCTACGTCCAAATCGTTGGTCGGTTCGTCCAATAACAAAACGTTGCCGCCCGATTTCAACAGGCGTGCCATATGCACCCGGTTGCGTTCACCGCCCGACAGCAGGTTCACGGTTTTCTGTTGATCCCCACCCTTAAAGTTAAAGGCAGAGCAATAGGCGCGGCTGTTCATCTGGGCATCACCCAGTTGAATGATCTCAGCACCTCCAGAAATCGCCTCCCAAACGGTGTCTTTGTCCAATAGGTCATCACGCGACTGATCCACATAGGATAGCGAAACAGTGTCGCCATAGGTGACGGCACCCGCATCAGGGCTTTCCTGACCTGTTAGCATTTTGAACAGGGTGGATTTACCCGCGCCGTTTGGCCCGATCACACCCACAATGCCACCTGGTGGTAGGCTGAAGGACAGATTTTCGATCAATAATTTGTCGCCCATCGCCTTTTGCAGGCCTTCAACCTCGATCACCTTGCTGCCAAGGCGGGGGCCATTTGGAATAACAATCTGGGCGCGGGTGATTTTTTCACGCTCTGACTGGCTTGCCAATTCTTCGTAGGCGTTGATCCGTGCCTTTTGTTTGGCCTGACGGGCCTTGGCGCCCTGACGGATCCAGTCCAATTCACGTTCCAATGTTTTCTGACGGCTTTTGTCTTCGCGGGCCTCTTGTTCCAAACGCTTGGCCTTTTGTTCCAGCCAGCTGGAATAGTTGCCCTCATACGGGATGCCGCGACCGCGGTCCAATTCCAAAATCCACCCAGTGATATCGTCAAGGAAATAACGGTCGTGGGTGACGATTAGAATTGTACCCTTGTAATCAATTAGGTGCTGTTGCAGCCATGCGATTGTTTCCGCGTCCAAGTGGTTGGTCGGTTCGTCAAGCAGCAACATATCAGGTGCTTCAAGTAGCAATTTGCACAGCGCAACGCGGCGGCGTTCACCACCAGATAGGTTGGCAGGCATCGCATCATCGGGTGGGCAGCGCAGCGCCTCCATCGACACGTCAATCTGGCTGTCCAAATCCCACAGGTTTTCCGCGTCGATCTGATCCTGTAGTTGGGCCATTTCATCGGCGGTTTCATCGGAATAGTTCATCGCCAATTCATTATAACGATCAAGAATCGCCTTTTTCTCGGCAACGCCCAGCATGACGTTTTCACGCACGGACATGTTTTCTTCTAGGTGGGGTTCCTGTGGCAGATAGCCGACTTTGGCACCCTCGGCGGACCATGCCTCGCCCGTATAGTCTTTATCCAGACCCGCCATGATCTTCATCAGGGTCGATTTACCCGCGCCGTTTACACCGACGACACCGATTTTCACACCGGGTAGGAAGGACAAGTGAATGTTTTCAAAACATTTTTTGCCACCCGGATAGGTTTTTGACACACCTTGCATGTGATAGACGTATTGATAGGCTGCCATCGGATGCTCCTGATTTGACTGCGTTTTGGTCTAAATAGCGTTATCTTTGGGGGCAGGCAATCATCTATGGGGTTGTTTGCAAGGATCGGGATGCGATATGTCGCTGAGAGTGATGGATAAGCGTAGGGTACAGGCGTGAGCGGTTTGATGCGTGATCAGGTGATTGGGTTGTTTGGGGGGTCCTTTGATCCCGCACATGTAGGCCATGTTGCGTTGACGACACATGCCTTGCGCAGATTTGGGTTAGATCAAGTGTGGTGGTTGGTGACACCCGGTAATCCGTTGAAATCGCATGGCCCCGCACCCATGGCAGAACGTATGGCGCAGGCGCGTGCAATGATGCAGCATCCGCGGGTGCGCGTGAGCGATATCGAGGCGCAGTTGGGCACCACCTATACCGCGGAAACCATCGCCGCCATTCAGGATCGGTTTGTGCACACACGGTTTGTGTGGCTGATGGGGGCGGATAATTTGGCGCAATTTGATCAGTGGAAAGATTGGCGTCAGATTATGGAAACAACCCCTATTGGGATCATTGCACGTCCTGATGCGCGGCTATCGCCCCTATCGTCCCATGCGGCGCGGATGTATCGGGGCGCGCGTGTGCCTGCGAAACAATCACGATCTTTGGGGCATCTCTCAGGCCCAGCGTGGTGTTATGTGAATATGCCGCTTATGCCCATTTCTTCCACAGTGCTTCGATCAGGGGCTTGATCTTTCATCCTCTTTTTCGCAGGCTCTGCATGACTTTCTGTGGGTGGGTTTCTTTGGTGCGGTTCATTTCGTGGACAGTTGGGGTTTTCTTGGTCTTGGGCAGTGTGCTGCAAGCGGCCGATACGTCCCCGCGCCCTGTTTTGCGCCCTGGGTCTGTGCCCCCACCTGGATATGAAGAGCTGATCAAAAACCTATCCCTGACGGGTGAGGCGGGCTTTGCAGCCATTGACATCGAAACGGGTCAGGTGCTGGAACAGCATAATGGGAACAAGGGGTTCGCACCCGCCAGTGTGACCAAGGCGATTACCGCGCTTTATGCATTGGACACCTTGGGCCCTGATTTTCGGTTTGAAACAACATTACGGGCCATTGGGCCCATTCAGAACGGCGTTTTGAATGGGGATTTGATCCTAGTAGGGGGCGGTGATCCGCATTTGGACACGGATGATTTGGCAAATCTGGTGACGCAGCTGACCGAAAATGGCATCACCCAAATCACGGGTCAGTTCCTGTTTAATGGAACAGCACTGCCCACATTTAATCATATCGTCGCGGCGCAACCTGTGCATGTTGGATATAACCCCGCGATTTCAGGCTTGAACCTGAATTCCAACCGCTTCTATTTCGAATGGAAAAAACGGGGAGCAAATTACGCCATACTGCTGGATGCGAGGGGACGTCACATCAACCCCAAATCCACGCGTGCGACACTAACCATTCAGGATCAACAGGACCAAGTTTTCACCTATTCCCGAAATGGTAACCAAGAAGAATGGAGCGTGCTGCGCGGCGCATTGGGGAAAGAGGGGGGCAGGTGGTTGCCCACCCGCAAACCCGCGCTTTACGCGGCTGAGGTATTTCGTGAATTGGCAAGGATGAATGGGATTGATCTGCCCGCTCCCGTTCGGGCCCGCACCCCTGCAGCGGGTAGTGTGATTGGAGTGCACCACAGCGATCCATTGTCCGTCATCGTAAAATCAATGCTGCGGTTTTCAACCAATCTATCGGCCGAGGTTTTGGGCCTGATGGCCTCAGGTGAACGCGGATCATTGTCGGCCTCGGCTGCAACAATGAACACGTGGGCACAGACCCGATTGGGTTTGGCTAATGCCACGTTTCAGGATCACTCTGGTCTAAGTGATCGCACACGTATTTCACCGGTGTCCTTTGCACGCGCTATGGCGAGGGCAGAGCAAACATTTCCAGAATTTGCGCCTCTGCTGAAACCCATCAAATCACGCCAATTCAATGGAACCTTGGACAAAACAGGACGTGCGCAGATCGCCGCAAAAACAGGGACATTAAATTTCGTAAGCGCACTGGGCGGGTATCAGATAAGCGAGGGGCGCAAAATTGCCTTCGCCATATTTGTTCAGGATTTTGGGAAACGGGCCAAAGTGGACCTCGCCAAGAATGATCGCCCACGTGGTGCGTCCAATTGGGCCAAACGCGCCCGCCGATTGCATCATGGCCTTCTGTATCGCTGGGCGCGGATGGAGTTTTAGATCGTCATGTGCCGCGCACGTGCACCGCGTTCAATCGCAGCTGCATGCAGGCGATCAATGTTCAGTTCGTAACGCATTTCCTCAAGCAGGCGCAGTTCCGTTTCAAAGATCATGCCGTCGGCCGCCGCAACATCACAACACAGCGCATAGGCCGTTTCATGCAGACGTTCAGATAGGATATCGCGCACCAATCCGAACAAGGTGTCCAGCCCATCTTCGTTCTCGAACAGGTCGAAAACAATTTGGGACACCAAATTCAAACGCCCTATGTCGTAGGTACCAAAAATTGGCAGGTTGTTGACCGCAGATTGGATTTTGACCAATTCAGCTGTGCGCACATTCCCATCCGCGATTGTGATGCTGACCATCAATGCAATAAGACAGTCCTGTTCGGTTAGGATTTTGGGTTCATCTGAATTCGTCATAATTTTAGTCCTTAGTCATCTGCTCCAAGATATGGGGTGTAAGTCATCCATGCAAGTGGCGCATTCGCCGCGCTTGCGAGTGTTTGGAAAACACATTATGAGGCGAACACTTGGTGGACCTGTTGAGTCCCACGATATTGGAGAAAAAAGATGTCAAATATGCGCGACGCCGCACTTAGCTCAAAAGCATGGCCCTTTGAAGAAGCACGTCGTGTATTGAAACGCTATGAAAAAGCGCCGCCTGAAAAGGGATATGTGCTATTTGAAACAGGATATGGCCCCTCTGGTTTGCCCCATATCGGAACCTTTGGAGAGGTTGCACGCACCACCATGATCATGCGTGCGTTTCGTGAAATTTGCGATATTCCTGCAAAATTGATCTGTTTTTCTGATGATTTGGACGGCATGCGGAAGGTGCCGGGCAACGTTCCAAACCAAGAAGAATTGGCAGAGCATCTGCAAAAACCCCTAACATCTGTTCCCGATCCATTTGGGGAATACGAAAGTTTTGGCCATCACAACAACGCGATGTTGCGACGTTTCCTTGATACCTTTGGGTTTGAATACGAATTTTATTCCGCGACCGAGTTTTATAATTCTGGCGCATTTGACGAGGTGTTGTTGCGCGCGGCAGAGCGGTACGACGACATCATGAAAGTGATGCTGAAATCATTGCGGGAAGAGCGTCGCCAAACCTATTCTATTTTCTTGCCAATCCATCCTGAAACGGGCCGTGTTTTGTACGTTCCGACGAAAGAGGTGAACGCCAAGGACGGAACCATCACATTTGATGATGAAGATGGACGCGAATGGACGCTGCCCGTCACAGGTGGCAATGTGAAATTGCAGTGGAAACCAGATTTCGGCGCCCGTTGGGCGGCATTGGGCGTTGATTTTGAAATGTATGGCAAAGACCATTCGACAAATACGCCGATCTATGATCGCATTTGCGAAATTTTGGGCCACAAAAAACCCGAACACTTTACTTATGAATTGTTCTTGGATGATCAGGGTCAAAAGATTTCGAAATCGTCTGGAAATGGGATTTCGATTGATGAATGGCTGACCTATGCTAGTACCGAGTCATTGTCCTATTTCATGTATCAAAAGCCAAAAACAGCCAAGCGTTTGTATTTTGACGTGATCCCAAAGGCGATGGATGAATATCATCAACAATTGCGCGCCTATGCGGGTCAGGATGAGGCACAGCGATGCAACAACCCTGTGTGGCACATTCATGGAGGCGAAGTGCCCCAATCGGATATGGTTGTTCCTTTTTCCATGTTGTTGAATTTGGCAGCGGTTGCAAATGCAGATGACAAGGATCAGCTGTGGGGCTTTATCCGTCGGTATGCGCCCGACGCCAGCCCAGAGGCCAACCCACAATTGGATCAGGCGGCGGGATTTGCCGTGCGCTATTACAATGATTTTGTAAAACCAACCAAGACATATCGCATGCCCACCGATCTTGAACGTGAGGCGCTTATCGATCTGCGCGATCAATTGAAAGCATGGGAAGGCGGATTGGATGCAGAAGAATTGCAATCCGTCGTTTACGCCTGTGGTCGTGAACGGTTTGATCCGCTACGGGCATGGTTTGGTGCATTGTACGAAGTTTTGCTAGGTGCCTCGCAGGGACCGCGGTTTGGTGGGTTTATCGCACTTTATGGGATCGATGAAACGATCGCGCTGATTGATGATGCATTGGCAGGGAAATTCGCCTGACACGCTGCAGACGTTAGGATGAAAACGCTGTTCCAGGCAATACTTGCACGCCTCTGATACGCCAACCCGCTGGGGTTTCAATCATGTCATAGCGCAGTGTGTGCACGCGGCCATTGCTATCCGTGATTTCAATCAGTTGATATGAGCCGCGTTGATCCTGCGTAAATTCCAAAAATCGCGATTTTGTAGGTCGCCATACCATTGGATAACCCCGCTGCACCATTATTCCAAAGTTATCAGAATTGCGAAACATACGCTGTATCGAGGGGCTTGCGTATTCAAATGCACGCGCGAAATCATCCTGCAAAAACGCATTCAACTGCGATGTAATTGTCGATTGAACCTCGTCTTTCGCATCCGCAAATGTGGCCGTTGCCAACATCAAGAACCCAATGAACCAACGCATGTTAACCTCGTTAATATCCCGTTACACAAGATAGGACGATAAGCATTGCTTTCCAATTTCAAGCAAAATACAATCATAGGTAGATTTTTTCTGAGACATTTATTGAGCGATTTGGAATGAAATTGGGTACAACAACATTGGTTGCAACGGTCAAAAATGAAGGGCCTTATTTATGGGGATGGGTTGCGCATCACAAGAGCATAGGGTTCGATAATATGGTAATTTTCCAAAATCCCCTGATTGTGGAACACACACAAAGCTCCGCGCATAATGTTTGGACCCCAGAAAAAACAATGAACTGTCGTCTCAATCCTATGCCAAACGTGTGACCGCAATTGCCTCGCAGGCGCAGATTAAAACATTTTCAAACAGCGCCTATTTCAATATGCCCTACATAACGGGTGAGGTAGGATCGGAAAAGGATCAAGTGCAGCTGACATTTGGCACGTCAGTAAAGGGGAAAATGACGGTGACTGTGAGCAAGGATTAATGTTTGGGTTGGCTTTTGCCACGATATGTACGTGTTCCTCCACGGCCTGCGGTGGAACGGCCGCGGTTGCTTTGATCGCTTGCGGCCTCTACTGCGGATTGACGGGCCAGTGGATCATCGGCAATCGCCAGATCCACGGCCTCTAACCGTTTGACTTCATCGCGCAGGCGCGCAGCCTCTTCAAATTCCAGATTTTCGGCCGCTTTACGCATATCGCTGCGCAATCCTTCAAGCACCGCTTGCAGGTTGGATCCACCCGCCAATTTGTCATCAATTTTGGCCGTGACACGGGATTGATCAGTGTCCCCCTGATACAAACCAGCCAGAATATCATCGACATTTTTGCGCACTGTTTCGGGGGTAATCCCGTGTTCCTGGTTGTAGGCGATTTGTTTCGCGCGTCTGCGTTCAGTTTCGTTTAACGCGCGTTCCATCGACCCCGTAATACGGTCTGCATACATAATCACACGCCCATCCGCATTTCGCGCAGCCCGCCCAATCGTCTGGATGAGCGAGGTTTCAGAGCGTAAAAAGCCCTCTTTATCCGCATCCAAAATGGCCACCAACCCACATTCAGGAATATCCAATCCCTCACGCAACAGGTTGATCCCGATCAAGACGTCAAAGGTGCCAAGTCTCAGATCACGCAGAATTTCGATGCGTTCCAGCGTATCAATATCGCTGTGCATATAGCGGACGCGAATACCCTGTTCATGCAAATATTCGGTCAGATCCTCGGCCATGCGTTTCGTTAGGGTCGTGACAAGCGTTCGGTACCCATCGGCGCTTACTTTTCTAATCTCATCCAGCAGATCATCGACCTGCATTTCAACGGGGCGAATTTCAACCTCTGGATCCAAAAGGCCCGTTGGGCGAATAACCTGTTCGGTGAAAACACCGCCGCTTTGTTCCAATTCCCAATTGCTGGGCGTTGCGGAAACATAGACGGATTGGGGGCGCATCGCGTCCCATTCTTCGAATTTAAGGGGACGGTTGTCCATACACGAGGGCAGGCGGAAGCCATGTTCCGCCAGTGTGAATTTACGACGATGGTCGCCGCGATACATGCCGCCAATTTGGGGAATGCTGACATGGCTTTCATCTGCAAACACAATCGCATGATCGGGAATGAATTCAAACAATGTGGGGGGCGGTTCCCCGGGGGCGCGTCCTGTAAGATAGCGGGAATAGTTTTCGATGCCATTACAAACGCCGGTCGCCTCTAGCATTTCAAGATCAAAGTTGGTGCGCTGTTCCAAGCGCTGGGCTTCTAACAGTTTTCCATCATCGACCAATTGATCCAAGCGTTGGCGCAATTCCTTTTTGATGCTGATCAGTGCCTGCTGCATTGTCGGTTTTGGCGTCACATAGTGGGAATTCGCGTAAATCCGAATTTGTTCAAAACTGCCTGTGCGTTCGCCCGTTAGGGGATCAAATTCAACGATGCTTTCCAATTCATCCCCGAAAAACGACAGGCGCCATGCGCGATCCTCTAAGTGGGCGGGAAAGACTTCTAAGACATCTCCGCGCACACGAAATGACCCTCGCTGAAACGCCTGATCATTGCGCCGATATTGCTGGGCCACCAAATCGGCCATGACCTGACGCTGATTATATTCATGCCCTGCCTTTAGGTCCTGTGTCATCGCGCCATAGGTTTCGACAGAACCGATACCATAGATACAGCTGACTGACGCAACTATGATCACATCATCGCGCTCCAATAGCGCCCGTGTTGCAGCGTGGCGCATTCGGTCGATTTGTTCGTTAATCTGGCTTTCTTTTTCGATGTATGTATCTGAACGCGGCACATAGGCCTCGGGCTGGTAATAGTCATAAAAGCTGACAAAA
>JAAEZW010000057.1 GCA_018222665.1 Paracoccaceae bacterium | reverse complement strand
GTTGATCGGCAACCCCTCGCGCACCTCAGTCAGGGGGCGGGGTGTCATCAGGGCCAAATAGGCCTGCCACAAAATCACAAATGCCGCGATTATGATGAGCGCGCCTTCTAATGTCGCGCTCATCAATTCGGCTTTGTGATGGCCGTAGGGGTGGTTTTCATCCTCTGGGATTGCGGCAACCCGAATTGCGATATAGGCAACCAAAGCGGTTGCAACATTCACCGTACTTTCCAGTGCGTCTGAAAACAGGGCCACAGACCCCGTGATCCAATAGGCCCAATATTTCAGAGCAAAAACCAAGATGCCGATTGCGATACTGATCAGCGCAATGTTCAGTGTTTTGTTCATCTTGGTTCCTTTCTATCCCCCTTGTAGCATCCGCATTCGCGTATGTGTATGCCAATATGACGGGACGTTCTTTGAAAGGGTCTTGACCCATTTCAGCACATCTTTCACAATAATGAACAAGTGTTCAATAAAATGGGAATTCCCAAATGTTTTTACATTCGATGACGTTCGATTTGGGTGAAGATGTCCATGCCTTGCAGGAAACTGTGCATCGTTGGGCGCAAGAACGGGTCAAACCCATGGCCGCCGAGATTGATCGCACCAATGAATTTCCGAATGAACTTTGGCGTGAAATGGGGGATTTGGGCCTGTTGGGCGTGACAGTGGACGAAGCCTATGGTGGGGCAAAAATGTCCTATCTGGCACATACCATTGTGGTTGAGGAAATCGCCCGGGCGAGTGCATCTGTCAGCCTGTCTTATGGCGCACATTCCAAGCTATGTGTGAACCAGATCAAATTGAACGGGACAGAAGAACAAAAACAACACTACTTGCCCAAGTTGATTTCGGGGGAACATGTTGGCGCATTGGCGATGTCCGAACCCTCTGCTGGATCAGATGTTGTGTCGATGAAGCTGCGGGCGGAAAAACGCAACGGATACTACATTTTAAACGGCAACAAATACTGGATCACCAATGGACCCGATGCAGATACATTGGTGGTTTATGCCAAAACCGATCCCGATGCAGGATCCAAAGGGATCACCGCGTTCATCGTGGAAAAGGAAATGACAGGTTTTTCAACCTCGCGCCATTTTGATAAACTCGGCATGCGCGGGTCAAACACCGCCGAATTGGTGTTTGAAAATGTCGAAGTTCCCTTTGAAAATGTTCTGGGGGAAGAGGGCAAAGGCGCACGTGTGTTGATGTCGGGGTTGGATTATGAACGCGTGGTTCTGTCAGGGATTGGCACAGGGATCATGGCCGCCTGCTTGGATGAGGTCATGCCCTATATGGTAGAGCGCAAACAATTCGGCCAAAGCATTGGGGATTTCCAACTGATGCAAGGTAAAATCGCCGATATGTACACGGCGATGAACACATCCCGCGCCTATGTTTATGAGGTGGCCAAAGCCTGTGATCGCGGCCAAGTCACCCGTCAGGACGCGGCGGCTTGTGTGCTCTATGCCTCAGAAGAGGCGATGAAAGTGTCCCATCAGGCGGTGCAAGCCATGGGCGGCGCAGGATTTTTGTCCGACAGCGCTGTTAGCCGCATTTTCCGTGATGCCAAACTGATGGAAATCGGCGCGGGCACATCGGAAATTCGCCGAATGTTGATTGGCCGTGAATTGATGGGATTGCAGCGCTAAAATGTCTGTTTCCCCCACATTGGCTGGCGTGATTGCCTTGGCGGTCTTTCTTATCTTTGTTGGTCTGCGCCTTGGGTACAAGGTCGCCACAACGAGTGAGACAGACATAATTGACCACTATGTTGGGGAATTCCTATCGGAAATGGCCGCGAATAATCACGTCACCGACAGCAGTGCGTGCCATGGCGAAGTGGGACAAACATTTTGGGAACGCATCATTGTGAAATGTGCGCATCCTGATGGGGGAACCGTGTCCTATCGTACGGGGCATTGGGGGCAGTTGATTGGCGGACGCGCAGAATGGGTGATGCATGATTGATCCCTTTCAGGACTATGATCGTGCTTATGCAAATTTTCGCTGGGATGTGCCGCGGCATATGAACATGGCGCGGCAAGTCTGTGATATCTGGTGTGAACGCGACCCAAGCAAAACGGCCATTATTGATGCAACTGATCTGGGAAATATCAAACATTTTACCTATGGTGACCTGTCGCGCGCGGCGGATACGCTGGCGCATCATCTGAAACGCTTAGGGGTCGTTCAAGGAGATCGGATCGGTGTGCTGCGCAGTCAGGACCTGTGGACCGCCGCCGCGCATATCGCGATTTGGAAATTGGGGGCCATTTCGATCCCGCTGTTCAAACTGTTCGGACCCGAAGCTTTGTCATCGCGCATATTAGATGCAGGCGCGAAGTGCGTGATTGTGGATGAAGAGGGGCATTCAGGGTTGAGTGCATTGAACGTGACGCAGGTCCTGCCAGAGGAGCTGACGTTATCAGATCAACCATTCGCTTGTGTCAATACATCCGCGGAAACACCCGCCGTTTTGATCTATACCTCTGGCACCACGGGGAAATCCAAAGGTGCGCTTCACGCGCATCGGGTTTTGATGGGACACCTGCCTGGGGTTGAGGTGAGCCATGATTTTCTGGGTCAAGATGGCGATGTGATTTGGACCCCGGCGGATTGGGCCTGGATCGGCGGGTTGTTTGATGTGCTGATGCCGGGGTTGGCGTTGGGCGTGCCTGTGGTGGCGGCGCGATTGGCGAAATTCACACCTGATGCGGCGAAAGAGATTATTGAAACATTAGGCGTCAAAAACGTCTTTTTTCCGCCGACTGCGCTGCGCATGATTAAGGCGGCAGATTGCAACATTGCGGGCCTGCGTTCGGTTGCCAGCGGGGGCGAACCGCTGGGTGCAGAAATGTTGGAATGGGCGCGGGATGCGCTGGGTGTTACGATCAACGAATTTTACGGACAAACCGAATGCAACATGGTGGTGTCCAGTTGTCAGGCGGCCTTTCCTGTCAAAAACGGTGCAATCGGGAAACCCGTGCCTGGATTTGATGTGAATGTGATTGATGATGCGGGTTCCCCCACCGAGGCAGAGGGCGATATCGCCATCCGCCGCGGGGCCGTTAGCATGATGATTGAATATTGGAATAATCCCGCAGCGACGCAGGAAAAATTCCGCGGCGATTGGATGCTGACGGGGGATCGCGGTATTGTGGATCAGGGGTATATCCGCTTTGTCGGGCGGGATGATGATGTAATCACCTCGGCCGGATATCGCATTGGCCCTGCTGAGATTGAGGATTGTCTACTCACCCATCCCGCCGTGGCCACCGTTGGGGTTGTTGGCAAACCCGATCCGATGCGCACCGAAATCGTAAAGGCCTATGTGGTTTTGAAGCCTGAATTTACGGCATCTGATGAATTGCGTGATGCGTTAAAAATGTACGTGAAAGAGCGTTTGGCCAAACACGCTTATCCCCGCGAAATCAGTTTTTTGGATGAATTGCCCATGACCGTCACAGGAAAAGTTATCCGCAAGGAATTGCGTGCCCGTGCGCGTGCAGAAAATGAAGGAGCCGAACAATGAAGCTGAAATCCAATATATCTTCGGCCTCAGAAAGTTTTCGTCAAAATCAGGATGCCAATTTAGCGGCCCTAGAAGAAGTGCGCGCCGCCGCAGATCTTGCGCAATTGGGGGGGGGCGCAAAATCGCGTGACCGCCATGTGGCGCGTGGAAAAATGTTGCCCCGTGATCGTGTCGCGAACCTGTTGGATCACGGATCCGCATTTCTTGAGGTTGGGGCCACGGCCGCGCATGGCCTTTACGATGGGGCGGCGCCAGCTGCGGGGATGATTGCGGGCATTGGCACGGTTTCTGGCATCACCTGCATGATCCTATGCAATGATGCGACGGTAAAGGGTGGCACCTATTACCCCATGTCCGTCAAAAAACACCTCCGCGCCCAGGAAATCGCCGAGGAATGCAATCTGCCCTGTATTTACATGGTCGATAGCGGTGGGGCCAATTTGCCCAATCAGGATGAGGTGTTCCCAGACCGCGATCATTTTGGCCGCATCTTTTACAATCAAGCGCGGATGAGTGCCAAGGGTATTCCACAAGTCGCCCTTGTGATGGGGTCCTGCACCGCGGGTGGTGCCTATGTCCCTGCGATGTCGGATGTCACCATTATCGTGAAAGAGCAGGGAACAATTTTCTTGGCGGGTCCCCCTTTGGTCAAGGCCGCAACGGGCGAGGTTGTCAGTGCAGAAGCATTGGGTGGAGGCGATGTGCATACACGTCTGTCTGGCGTTGCGGATTATCTGGCCGAGGATGATGCCCATGCAATCGCATTGGCGCGCCAGGCGGTGTCAAACTTGAACCGCCCCTCGCTCAATATGGACAACTGGGCCACTCCAGAAGATCCCGCCTATGACCCCGCTGAATTGTTGGGTGTGGTGCCAAATGATCTGCGCCAACCCTATGATATTCGCGAAGTGATTGCCCGACTAGTCGATGGATCGCGCTTTGATGAATTTAAGGCGCGCTTTGGCGAAACATTGGTCACGGGGTTTGCCCATGTTATGGGATGCCCTGTTGGGATCATTGCCAACAACGGTGTTCTGTTTTCTGAGGCCGCGCAAAAGGGCGCGCATTTCGTTGAACTGTGTTCACAACGCAAAATCCCGCTGGTCTTTTTGCAAAATATCACGGGCTTTATGGTTGGGCAAAAATATGAAAACGAAGGGATCGCACGACACGGCGCAAAAATGGTGACAGCCGTTGCCACAACCTCTGTTCCTAAAATCACGATGTTGGTGGGGGGCAGTTTTGGGGCAGGCAACTATGGGATGGCAGGACGCGCCTATCAACCACGGTTTTTGTGGACATGGCCCAACAGTCGCATTTCTGTGATGGGCGGTGCACAGGCGGCGGGCGTTTTGGCCACGGTTAAACGCGACGGGATTGAACGCGCGGGTGGCACATGGAGTGCCGAGGAAGAAGCCGTATTCAAACAGCCCACGATTGAAATGTTTGAGCGCCAAAGCCACCCGCTTTATGCCTCGGCGCGGCTCTGGGATGATGGGATCATTGACCCCCGCCATTCGCGCCAAGTCCTCTATCAATCTTTGCATGCCGCGCTGCACGCACCGATTGAGGACACCAAATTCGGCGTCTTTAGAATGTAGGTAGGGGAAATACTTATGTCGCTATTTAAAAAAATTCTGATCGCCAATCGCGGTGAAATCGCCTGTCGAATTACACGCACGGCGCGGGATATGGGTGTTCTAACCGTGGCTGTTTATTCGGACGCGGATGCGCACGCCCTGCATGTGACCTGCGCGGATGAAGCGGTGCATATTGGGGGTGCCCAACCCAGCGAAAGTTATCTGCGCGGTGATGTGATTATTCACGCAGCCCTTGATCGCGGGGCCGAGGCGATCCACCCTGGTTACGGCTTCCTCTCTGAAAATCCAGATTTTGTTGAGGCGGTTGAGGCCGCTGGACTAACCTTTATCGGGCCATCCAGTGACGCAATCCGCGCCATGGGGTTAAAGGATGCGGCCAAGGCCCTGATGGAACAGGCGGGTGTTCCTGTTGTCCCAGGCTATCACGGGTCTGATCAGGGGGATGAACATCTGCGTGCTGCGGCATCTGACATCGGCTATCCCGTGTTGATTAAGGCTGTCGCAGGGGGCGGAGGCAAGGGGATGCGCCGCGTTGACGATCCCCGCGACTTTGATCAGGCGCTCGCCTCTGCGCGGGCCGAGGCGCAATCCGCCTTTGGTAATGCGGATGTTTTGATCGAAAAATACATCCTATCCCCCCGTCATATCGAGGTGCAGGTGTTTGGCGATGGCAGCGATGCAATCCACCTGTTTGAACGCGACTGTTCCCTACAGCGTCGCCATCAAAAAGTGATTGAAGAGGCCCCAGCCCCCGGCATGACGCAAGACGTGCGTGCCGCAATGGGGCAGGCGGCCGTTCAGGCGGCCAAGGCGATTGGGTATCAGGGGGCAGGGACGGTTGAATTCATCGTGGATGGATCAAATGGCCTGCGCACGGATGGGTTTTGGTTCATGGAAATGAACACCCGCCTACAAGTTGAACACCCTGTGAGCGAGGCGATCACAGGCGTTGATCTGGTTGAATGGCAATTGCGCGTGGCGGCGGGTGCTGCACTTCCTGCACGCCAAGAGGACCTGCGCATCAAGGGTCATGCGTTTGAAGCGCGTCTTTATGCCGAGGATGTGCCTGCGGGATTCCTACCCGCGACGGGCCATATTGATCACTTGGTCTTTTCCAATGCTGCAAGGAATGACACGGGCGTTCGTCCGTTAGATGACATTTCCCCATTCTATGATCCGATGATTGCCAAGGTCATCACCCATGGCAAAACGCGGGATGAGGCGTTGAATAAATTGCACCATGCGTTGGCGCAGACTGAAATCGTGGGCGTCACGACGAATATCGGATTTTTGACCGCACTGTGTCGTCATGATGATTTTGCACAAGGTCGCGTTGATACGGGATTGATCGAACGGGACATAACCGCATTGATCGGACCTGATGAACCGCCCATCGCGGTTGTGTTGTCGGCCCTTATGGCCACGTATGATCCTATTGATGTTCCCTGTGCAGGGTTTTCCCAATGGGGCCCTATTACGCAGACCGTATCCATGAAACGCGCGGATCAGACCTATGATGCGCGGATCAGCTTTAGTTCGGATCAGACCCAAATTGAATATGACGGTCAAATCCATACGCTTGTGCCAAGCCCCAGTGGATTTGAAATCGACGGTGTTCCGCTTCCATCGGCGTGCAAGATCGGCGGGCATGTCAGTTGCTTTGGTCCGACGCCCTATCATTTTCAACTTATTGATCCGCTGGATCGCAAAAGCGATGCAGGGGCATCGCAAACGGGTATTCAATCCCCCATGCCCGGATTGGTGAAACAGGTTGCGGTTACGGCAGGCCAAAACGTGCAAAAAGGTGATGCATTGTTAATGTTGGAAGCGATGAAGATGGAACACATCCTGCGTGCGCCGCGCGATTGTGTGATCGAAGAGGTTCTGTGCAACCCCGAACACCAGGTGCAGGCGGGTGATTTATTGATTCAATTTGCACCGCAGGACGCAGAATAAGGGCACTTTCGGAAACCAAAAGTCGAATTTTTTTGCATCTTTCTACGTGATATGATGTCGTGCAATATCGGCTTTGCGATTGTGGCGTGCATAAAATAATGTCCGCAGGCTTAAATAACATGGGGTTTTGCCTCTATTATTCAACGTGAGAGCCAATAACCTATTCAAGAAAATGAATGTTTTGCGTATCTGTTGACCACATGCAGCGGCAGGAGTAAACCACGCGCAAGCCAACATGATTTGCAATCGTCTTCGATTGTAGCACGCGAAAGGAGCAATCTGTGGAAGAGATGCTGCGGGAATACCTCCCTATCCTTGTATTTTTGGCCATTGCGATTGGACTAGGACTTGTTTTGATCCTTGCTGCCGCTGTGATCGCCGTTCGTAATCCTGATCCAGAAAAAGTATCGGCCTATGAATGTGGCTTCAACGCATTTGATGATGCGCGGATGAAATTTGATGTCCGTTTTTATTTGGTGTCGATTTTGTTCATCATCTTTGATTTGGAAATCGCCTTTTTGTTCCCTTGGGCCGTCGCGTTCAAGGACATCAGCATGGTTGGATTTTGGTCAATGATGGTGTTCTTGGGAGTTTTGACCATCGGCTTTGCCTATGAGTGGAAAAAAGGAGCCTTGGAATGGGAGTGATGACCGGAGCGAATACCGCGGGCTATGACCGCGACGTTGCTGTTCAAGAGCTGAACCGCGAATTGCAAGACAAAGGGTTCTTGCTAACCTCAACCGAGGATATCATCAATTGGGCGCGCACAGGGTCGCTGCACTGGATGACATTTGGGTTAGCCTGTTGTGCGGTTGAAATGATGCACTCTGCCATGGCGCGCTATGACCTTGAACGGTTTGGGACAGCGCCGCGCGCGTCACCACGTCAGTCTGACTTGATGATTGTTGCGGGCACATTGACCAACAAAATGGCCCCTGCGCTGCGCAAGGTTTATGATCAGATGCCAGAGCCGCGTTATGTGATTTCCATGGGATCATGCGCAAACGGCGGTGGATACTATCACTATTCCTATTCTGTTGTGCGCGGGTGCGATCGGATCGTTCCCGTAGATGTCTATGTTCCAGGCTGCCCGCCGACAGCAGAGGCACTGCTTTATGGGGTGATGGCATTGCAACGTAAAATCAGACGCACGGGGACATTGGTACGATGACGGCTGTCTTGCAAGAATTGGGTGAATACCTGTCGCTGAAACGCAATGATTGCGTTTTGTCATGGTCCATAGCACATGATGAATTGACGGTGGATGTTGCGCCCTCAAACATCGAAGATTTCGTTGAATTCCTGAAATCAGATCAACGCTGCAAGTTTTCAACGCTGGTGGATATCACAGGCGTTGATTACCCAGAACGGGCCAAGCGGTTCGATGTGGTCTACCATTTCCTATCCATGTATCAAAATCAACGCATTCGGTTGCGCGTTTCGATCCGTCAAGAGGATATGTTGCCGTCTATAGTGAACGTGCATCCAAGCGCGAATTGGTTTGAACGTGAAGTGTTCGACATGTTCGGCATTTTGTTCACAAACCACCCCGATTTGCGCCGCCTGCTGACGGACTATGGTTTCCGCGGCTATCCATTGCGCAAAGATTTCCCAACAACGGGATATGTCGAAGTCCGCTATGATGAGGCGGAAAAGCGTGTGGTTTATGAACCCGTGAAATTGACCCAAGAATATCGTCAATTCGACTTTATGAGCCCATGGGAAGGGGCGGAATATATCCTTCCGGGTGATGAGAAAGAGGCCGCGAAATGATGGACGGATCAAAAGGTTTCGAAGACGCCCAAACAGGCGAACAGCAAATCCGCAACTTTAACATAAACTTTGGTCCCCAGCACCCTGCGGCCCACGGCGTGTTGCGTCTGGTTCTGGAATTGGACGGAGAAATTGTTGAACGCTGCGACCCGCACGTTGGATTGTTGCACCGCGGTACTGAAAAGCTGATGGAAAGCCGCACATATTTGCAAAACCTGCCATATTTTGATCGGCTGGATTATGTGGCCCCCATGAACCAAGAGCACGCGTGGTGCCTTGCGATTGAGAAACTGACGGGTGTCGAAGTGCCCCGTCGTGCGTCCTTGATC
>JAAEZW010000056.1 GCA_018222665.1 Paracoccaceae bacterium | reverse complement strand
CATCTCGGGTGGGGCCACGGTTGCAATCGCGATTTTCTGTTTGATTGCCTATCCCCAGTTTGAGGCCCCAACCCCACAGCGCAAACAAATGGTTCTGCGCAAACGCTACTGGCTTTATTATGCATTGCAATTCATGGCAGGGGCGCGGCGTCAAATCTTTTTGGTGTTTGCGGGCTTTATGATGGTCGAACGCTTTGGGTTTGACGTGCATGAAATCACGGCGCTTTATCTGATCAATTTGATGATCAATATCGTGGTTGCACCCTTTATTGGACGTGCGGTTGGCCATTTTGGCGAAAGACGCGTTTTGAATTTTGAATACATCGGTTTGACGATTGTATTTGGCGCATATGGCGGCATCTATTTCTTTGGCTGGGGCGTGATTTTGGCCTCAATCCTCTATGTGCTTGACCATATCTTTTTTGCGATGGCATTGGCGATCAAAACCTATTTCCAAAAAATTGCCGACCCCGCTGATATTGCGCCCACCGCGGCCGTGGCCTTTACAATCAATCATATCGCTGCGGTGTTCCTGCCTGCGGGTCTGGGATATATTTGGTTGGTGTCGCCTGGCGCGGTCTTTGTGATTGCAACGGGAATGGCCTTTGCGTCTTTCCTCTTATCCCTTTTGATCCCGCGCAATCCAGCAGAGGGGAATGAAACCGTGTTGACCTGGGCCAATTCGGCGCCTAAGGCGGCATAAAACAGTACAAGGATTTATCATGACAACCTTTACCACCCTGACCACAGTAGATGGAAAAGAGGCCGCCTATGCCCTGTCAGAGGCGATGGAGCGCATGGATCCTGAACCCTTGGGTGTTGGTGTTTTTGAACTTGAGGATGGATCAGGGCTTTGGGAAATTGGGGGGTATTTTACCGAAAAACCCGATTTGGCCGCCCTGATGCTGTTGTCCGTGGCCTTTGGTGCAGGCGAATTTGCCATATCAGAAGTGCCCGAGACTGACTGGGTTGCCAAGGTAAAGCGCGAATTGCAGCCTGTCGTTGCGGGGCAGTTTTTCGTTTACGGATCACATGACGCGGATAAGGTTCCAGAGGATTGTGAACCGCTGTTGATTGAGGCCGCGATGGCCTTTGGCACGGGGCATCATGGCACGACATTGGGATGTTTGCGTGCGCTGGATCGATTGGCAGGGCAGGGGTATGTTGGGCAAAACGTGGCTGACATTGGATGCGGAACGGCGGTTTTGGCCATGGCGGCAGCGCGCATCTGGCCCAACCCCGTTATTGCCAGTGATATTGATGAGGTGGCCGTTGACGTGGCCCGCGCAAATGCCGCAGCAAATGATTTGACTGATCGTGTGATCTGTGTCGAGGCCGCAGGGTTTGATCATCCTACTCTCCATGATGCAGCCCCCTTTGATTTGATTTTCGCAAATATCCTAAAAGGCCCACTGATCGAATTGGCACCTGATGTGGCTGCACATGCGGCGTCAGGGGGATATGTAATCCTATCTGGTTTGCTGGTGGAACAGGCCGAGGATGTGACTGCAGCCTATGTTGCAAATGGACTTACGCTGGCCCACCGCGAAGATATTGGGGAATGGTCAACGCTGACCTTGCAAAAATAATCGTGCATAAAAAAAGGGCCGCGTTTGGAAAGACGCGGCCCGCACTCGTTACAAGCTTTAAAAATTTAAAACGCAGTTTTTTGTGCGACATCTTCGATATCGCCACGGCATAGGCCGATGTCGGTCAGTTCGCGATCTGACAGCTTTGACAAAACTGCGCGTGTGCGACGCACGTCGTTCCAGCGTTGGAATGCTTCGAATGTTGTTGCGATGAGACCTTTGCCAGAAACAAAAGCGGCAACTGAGTTTGTGTTGACTGCAGCCATTGCAGAGATCCTTCTATTCAGGGAGATAAGAGAAATTCTGCGGTGCGGCTATCCCTCTGCGTACCTCCTGACTAGCAGGAAAAAATGCATGCCGCCTATGCGCTTTTTGCATGACTTATTTTCACCGATTTTCCCCATATTTTATGACGAAAATGACATGTTTTAGGTCGTAAATCTCTGCGTTGCGGCGAAAACGTATTTCGTTTGGTCGCAATTGGGTATCGGAATTAGAGATTGGCAAGTGTTCTTGTTTTGTGCTAATTGCTAACAAAATGATAAAAAAGGGGACGACATGCGCGTTTTGGGCGTCGATCCAGGATTGAGGAACATGGGATGGGGCGTGATTGAGGCGGTTGGAAGCCGAATCACGCATGTGGCCAATGGGGTCTGTCACAGTTCGGGCGAGGATTTGGCAACGCGGCTTGTATCGCTTTATACGCAAATGACCGATGTCGTTCGTCAATATCAACCTGACGCGGCTGCTGTCGAAAATACCTTTGTGAACAAAGATGGTGTTGGCACGCTAAAATTGGGTCAGGCCCGTGCGATTGCATTGTTGGTGCCTGCGCAGGCGGGTATTACGGTTGCGGAATACGCCCCGAACAAAGTGAAAAAAACCATCGTTGGCGTGGGGCATGCGGATAAAGGTCAGATTGACCACATGGTACGCTTGCAATTGCCAGGTGTGAACATTGCAGGTGCGGATGCGGCGGATGCCTTGGCGATTGCACTTTGTCATGCCCATTATGCACGCTCCTCTGGCGCGTGGGAGGCCGCATTGGCGAAAGCAATATGATCGGTAAGCTCTCGGGACGTATTGATTATCGCTCTGACGATCACATTCTGCTCGATGTGCGTGGGGTCGGGTACATGGTTTATTGCTCTGATCGCACACTTGCTGCGCTGCCCTCGGTCGGAGAGGCGGTTGCGCTTTATACCGATTTGGTGGTGCGTGAAGATTTGCTTCAGTTGTTTGGTTTCCCAACCCTTGTCGAAAAAGAGTGGCATCGTCTGTTGATGTCTGTGCAGGGGATCGGGGCCAAGGCATCTCTGTCCATCCTTGGGGCACTGGGCGCAGATGGGGTAAGTCGCGCAATCGCACTGGGCGATTGGAATGCAATCAAGGCGGCCAAGGGCGTTGGCCCAAAAACCGCACAGCGGGTTGTTATCGAACTAAAAGACAAGGCCCCAACCGTTATGGCCATGGCAGGGCAATCTGCAACCCTCGCTGCCGTTACGGATGACGTGATCGAAGCGGACGCACCTGCCGCGCCGCAGCCTGCGCCAACACCACAACCTGTTGCGATACAAACGAATGCACAGGCAGATGCGCTGTCAGCGCTGCAAAACCTTGGGTATTCACCGTCAGAAGCGGCCGCGGCAGTGGCCCGAGTCATGGCGGATGCGCCTGAAACTGATACATCAGGTGTCATTCGCGCCGCCCTGAAACTTATGGCGCCAAAGGGATAAGATATGGAAAGTTCTGATCCGATGATGCGCCCTGATCCGCTGCCCGAGGATGCCGATCGCGCCCTGCGGCCACAGGCGTTGGATGAATTCACGGGGCAGGCCGAAGCACGTGCAAATTTGCGCGTCTTTATTCAATCGGCCCGCCAACGCGGCGAGGCAATGGATCACACCCTGTTTTATGGTCCACCTGGTTTGGGTAAAACCACGCTGGCCCAGATCATCAGCCGCGAATTGGGTGTAAATTTCAAAATGACCTCTGGCCCCGTCTTGGCCAAAGCGGGCGATTTGGCCGCGATCCTCACAAACCTAGAGGCGCGGGATGTGCTGTTTATCGATGAAATTCATCGCTTAAACCCTGTTGTAGAAGAGGTTCTTTATCCCGCGATGGAGGATTTTGAACTGGACCTCGTGATCGGTGAAGGGCCCGCCGCACGCACCGTTCGGATTGAATTACAACCCTTTACCCTAATCGGGGCAACAACGCGCTTGGGGTTGTTGACCACGCCGTTGCGCGATCGGTTTGGTATTCCAACTCGGCTGCAATTTTACACCGAAGATGAACTTTATCAGATCGTTTCCCGCAATGCCCGAAAACTGGGCGCGCCCGCGGATGATGAGGGCGCACGCGAAATTGCACGCCGTGCGCGTGGCACACCGCGCATTGCGGGGCGTTTATTGCGCCGTGTTGTGGATTTTGCATTGGTTGATGGGGACGGCACCGTTACGAAAACATTGGCAGATCACGCATTAACACGTCTTTCCGTGGATGATTTGGGTCTGGATGGGGCGGATCGGCGGTACCTGCGCCTGATCGCGGAACATTATTCTGGTGGACCTGTTGGGATTGAAACATTGGCCGCGGCACTTTCTGAAAGCCGCGATGCATTGGAAGAGGTGATTGAACCCTATCTGTTGCAGCAGGGTTTGATCCAACGCACCCCGCGGGGGCGCATGTTGGCGCAGCGTGGGTGGGATCATTTGGGTCTGCCAATGCCAAAGGGGCAAACCGATCTGTTTCAGTAACATAAGGCACATCCCCCCTTTGCCATGCCGCGGGAAACCCGATATAGCGCTTTGCAAACACAATTCGGAGTGCCGCAAAACATGACGCCCAATGATGTCGAACGCTTTTTTTCACGTTCAGACGACAGTTACTTTTTCGCCCGCTGGAGCCGTCCCATCGCACCAATCGCCTTTGGGATAGAGGATCAGTCGATCGCAACGCTCAAGGGCGCGATTGAGGTGACTTGCGCCATGGTCGGTCACCCGATTGCAGAAACGGATCCTGAATTGGGAACGAATTTGATGTTCTTTTTCATCCGCGATTGGGATGAATTGTTGGCCGTTCCGGATTTGGACCGTATTATGCCAAATCTGAATGATTTGGTTGGGCGCCTGCAGGCGGCAGAGTCACAGCAATATCGTTCGTTTCGCTTTGATGATCAGGGTGCGATTAAGGCCTGTTTTGTATTTGTGCGTATGGACAAACAATTGTCCAAAATGTCGGCTGATGCATTGTTCCTGATGCAGGTGGTGCAATCCTTTCTTTTGTGGTCAGATCGCGCGTTTCAGTATCAATCGCCCCTTGCGATTGCTCCTAATGGTCACACGGTTCTGCGGGCCGAGGTGGCGGATGTGATCCGCGCGGCCTATGATCCCGTTCTGCCCGTGATGGCGCAGGATGCATCACATGCGCTGCGCCTGTTTGCCCGTTTGCCAAAGGATGCATGACATGACCCCCCATCGTTTTCCTGTCCGTGTTTATTACGAAGATACCGATTTGGCAGGGATCGTTTATTACGCAAATTATCTTAAATTCATTGAACGCGCGCGCAGTGAATGGGTGCGTGAAATTGGCGTGGATCAAGGTGCAATGAAGGCGCAAGGAATCGTGTTTGCCGTGCGCCGTGTCGAGGCCGATTATATTGCCCCTGCCGTTTTTGAAGATGATTTGATCGTTGAAACCACGCCGATTTCAATGACGCCCGCACGTTTGGTGCTGGGCCAATTGGTTCTGCGTCAGGACGTGGTTTTGTTCCGTTCAGAAATCACATTGGTCGCCTTGGGCGAAGGGGGCAAGCCCCTACGCTTGCCCGACGCCCTTCGGCATGTCGTTGCCGATATGGTGAAATAATACATTCGTGATCGCATATTTGTTGGTTTCTTGCTTTAGTTCGTCTATGGTTCCCTCAAAGAGCCATAAAGGCCAGAATGTGATGAGCAGGATATTATGGAAACACAAGCCCTTGAGTTGGCGCACCAGGTCGATTTTTCGTTCTGGGCGTTGTTTTTGCGCGCAACCCTAACCGTTAAAATTGTGATGTTGTTGTTGATCTTGGCCTCTTTTTGGTCATGGTCGATTATATTTCAACGTCACATCAAATACCGTGGTGCCCGCAAAGAAGCCGCACAGTTTGACCGCGCGTTTTGGTCGGGCGAACCGCTGGACTTGCTGTACAAAGAATTGGGCAGTTCACCCAAAGGCTACTCGGCAAGTGTGTTTGTCGCAGGCATGACCGAATGGGAACGCAGCCAAAAATCAGATGGTCAACTGATCGCAGGGGTACAAAGCCGTGTTGAACGGTCCATGGATGTTGCGGTGTTGCGGGCCTCTGATGATCTGCAATCGGGTTTGACGATCCTTGCCACCATTGGATCGATTGCCCCCTTTATTGGGTTGTTTGGAACCGTTTGGGGCATCATGAATGCCTTTATCGAAATTGCAGCCCAGCAGAACACAAACCTTGCGGTTGTGGCCCCGGGTATTGCCGAGGCGCTGTTGGCGACGGGTCTTGGCCTATTGGCTGCCATCCCAGCCGTGATTTTTTATAACAAACTTAGCGGCGATTGTGATCGCATTGTTGCGGGGTATGAAAGTTTTGCAGATGAATTCGCAACAATCCTAAGCCGCGAATTGGACAGCTGACATGGGTGCAGGCGTTATCAAAAGCCAAGGGCAAAAGGGACGTCGCCGCCGTCGCAGCACGCCGATGGCGGAAATCAACGTCACGCCCTTTGTGGATGTGATGTTGGTTTTGTTGATCATCTTTATGGTCTCGGCCCCAATGTTGACGGTGGGCGTGCCTGTTGAATTGCCCAAAACAGCGGCAAATTCGTTGCCCAGTGATCAACAGGAACCATTGACGGTGACCCTGACGGCTGAGGGCCAGATCCTAATCCAATCCGCAGAAATCGAAGAAAGCACGCTGATTGCGAAATTGCGCGCGGTTGCCGCAGAACGTCAAAACGATAAAATTTTCCTACGGGCAGATGGGGCCATTCCTTATGAACGCGTGGTTCAGGTGATGGGCGCATTGAATGCGGGTGGGTTTTCGAACATAGGTTTGGTCACGGACGTTGGTGGTCCTGCCTTTGACGGATCCGAAGGATAGCCCGCGTCGATGCAGGCAGGATATGTAATATCAGGGATTGCGCATGCTGGACTTATCGGTTGGGCGCTTTTTGGGGGTATGTTCACACCCAAGGATCAGGACATTGTGTTCAACAATGTCTCTGTCTTATCCGAGGCCGAATTTCAGGCGATGATCGCATCAGATCAGGTGCCCGAGGTTCCGCAGTTTGATTTGACAGCGCTAGAGCCATCGGAAGACACAGATATGATTCCGACATTGGCAGAACAAACAGATCAAGACATTGATCAAAGCGAGCCTGAGCAACCCGAACCTGTGGCCGAGGAAATCACCCCACCCGAACCTGTGGAGCCATTGGTGGTGCCCACGCCCGATATCACAACACCGGATGTGCAACCCCCCGCGCCACAGATCGAAACGGCCATGATGTTGCCCGATGCCTCAACAGATAGCGCCCCAATTCAGGCCAATCGGGTTGCGCCCACCCCCGTGGCCCCGCCCGAACAACCGGCGATTGTTGATGATGTCACCCAAGAGGCCACTGTGCCCGCCGACGCCACCGAACCCCCAGTTGAGGATGTGCCAGAGGTCAAAGAAACCACCGCGCCCGAAGCCGCCAGCAGTGAGATTATAACTGAGGCTAAGAAAGAGGATGCCAAGAGGCAATCCTCACCGCGCCCTATGTTGCGCCCCTCAAATTTCAAACCAACACCACCAACAGAGACGGCCGAAACAAACCTTGATGATATTTTGCTGGACGTAATGCAAAACGAGACGCTAGAAGCGTCTAAGCCCAAACCCGCCAAAAAATCTGGTCCGCCACTGACGGGTGGTGAAAGGGATGCCTTTCGCAATCAGGTTTCAAATTGCTGGTCTGTGAACGTGGGTTCACGCGCTGCGAATGTGACCGTTACGATTGCGATGGAAATGCAGTCCGATGGCAAAGTTGTGGCAAGCTCGCTTGAAATGATCGGATTTGAAGGGGGTAATCAATCGGATGCCAATGTGGCGTTTCAGGCAGGGCGCCGCGCAATTCTAAGATGCCAAAAAGATGGTTATGATTTACCAAAGGACAAATATGATCAGTGGCGTTATGTCGAAATCAAATTTGATCCCAGTGAAATGAGGAAAAGATAATGTTCCGTATTTTAACGCTAATTCTTGCATTGTTGATGGGGGCAGGTGCCGTGGCGCAGCCCTTGCGGATCGAGATTACGGATGGGGTAATCGAACCTATGCCATTCGCGGCCCCCCGATTTATCGCGCAGGACAGAGGTGCGATGGAACTTTCTGGTGATATCGTTTCGGTTCTGAGCATGGATTTGATGCGCACAGGATTGTTTCGCGCATTGGATGAACGCGCCCATATCGGCAAAATTTCCAGCCTGAACGCCCCTGTGGAATATGCGGATTGGAAGGCGATCAATGCACAAGTTCTGATCACAGGTGCCGTTGCCACGGGCAGCGGGGATGAATTGAAGGTAAGTTTCCGCATCCATGATGTATTCGCGGGGCAAGAATACGGCAAAGGATTGCAGTTTAAAGGCAAAACGTCCGACTGGCGCCGTATGGCCCATAAAGTTGCCGACGAAGTTTATAGCCGCATCACAGGCGAAAGCGGATATTTCGACAGTCGCGTGGTTTTCGTTGCCGAAAGCGGTTCCAAGGGACAACGTCGCAAGCGATTGGCGATTATGGATTATGATGGGGAACAATTGGAATATCTTGATGATGGTGCGCATCTGGTGCTTGCGCCGCGCATCGCGCCAGATGGGCAAAGTGTATTGTTCACCAGTTACGAAACAGGGTTCCCTCGGATCTATCAAATGGACCTGCGTAACAAACGGCGTAAACTGCTGCAAAGCACCGTTGGTACAACCAGTTTTGCGCCACGTTTTTCACCAGATGGAACGCAAATTGTGTATTCGCAGGAACAAGGCGGGAACACGGATGTTTTTTTAATGTCGTTGCGCTCGGGACAGGCACGCCGTTTAACATCTGCACCATCCATCGAAACAGCCCCCAGTTTTTCACCAGATGGCAGACAGATTGTATTTGAAAGTGATCGTTCAGGATCACAGCAACTCTATGTCATGAATGTGAATGGTGAGGGGATCAAACGCATCAGTTTTGGGGATGGTCGCTATGGGACACCAGTTTGGTCACCACGTGGCGATATGATTGCGTTTACCAAACAAAGTCGCGGGCGCTTTCATATTGGGGTGATGCGCACGGATGGTTCAGAGGAACGTTTGCTGACGGCGTCCTTTTTAGATGAGGGTCCGACATGGTCCCCAAATGGCCGCGTGATCATGTTTACACGCGAAACCCAAGGTGTTGGTGGCGTGTCCAACCTTTATTCCGTTGACGTGTCTGGGCGCAATTTACAGCGCGTGGCAACGCCGTCTGGTGGGTCTGACCCCACATGGTCGCCGCTGCGGCGCTAGGGCTTTGATCGCTATCTAAATATGTGCTAGGCTTTTGATAAAAGAGAGGCAGTTATGAAACACTTGAAAAGAGTAACTTTGATTTTGGCCATGGTCGCATTGGGCGCCTGTTCACAAAATGGCTTTAGCGGTATGTGTGGCGGCCCAAACGGCAGTGGCGCAGCGAATGCACAAGGTGATCCCAGCAATCCGGCCTCACCCGCATATTTCCAGCAATCGATTGGGGATCGTGTATTTTTCGCGGTGGACCAATCAACCGTAGATGCCTCGGCACAGACCGCATTAGATG
>JAAEZW010000055.1 GCA_018222665.1 Paracoccaceae bacterium | reverse complement strand
CGGTGGGTGTATTGATCAATGGGAAAGGAATGCACCTCTAGCCAGCCTGCATTGGGGCGGGCGGACACAAGGCTGACGTGTAACTCCTGCATCCCGTGGCTACAGATCGGGACGCCGTATTTTTCCGACATCGCTGCCACGCGCAACCACCCTGTGATCCCGCCGCAGTTTGACGCATCAGGTTGGATAAATCCCAGATTGCTTTGTTCGAACGCATAGCAAAATTCATGTTTGGTGTGCAGGTTTTCACCCATCGCCAGCGGAACAGAGGTTTCCGCCGCAATGCGGGCATAGCCCTGATAATCATCGGGGATTGTGGGTTCTTCAAACCAATAGATGTTTTGATCCGCAAACGCTTTTGATGCGGCAATGGATTGTTCCACGCTAAATGCGTAATTCGCGTCCACCATAAAGGTCCGTTTATCCCCAATCTGGGCGCGCACGGCGCGGATGCGTTCGATATCTTGGGCCAATTCGGGTTGACCGATCTTGATCTTAACCGCATCAAAACCAGCGTCCATATACTCATCCATGCTTTGCATTAAGCGCGGTAGATCATAGCCCAAATCAATACCCCCGCGATAGGCGTTGCATCGATCCTGCGCACCGCCCGCCATCTGCAAAAGGGATGTGTTCAAACGCTTGCCGCGCAGATCCCACAGCGCGATATCCACCGCCGATATGGCAAAGGACGCGATGCCGCCGCGGGCCACATAATGCACATGCCACTGCATTCCGTCATAAAGGGTATCAATGTCCTGCGTATCTTGGCCCCTTAAATATGGGACAAGGTCATGATGGATCATAGCCTCAATTGAACGGCCGCCTTTGCCACCTGTATAGGTATACCCTGTGCCCGAAATCCCATCCGCGTCTGTGAGTGTCACCGTCACCAATTCGAAATGTGTATGGGCGCCGTGTTTGGCATCCTCCAGCACTTCATCCAAGGGGGGGCAAAAATACTGAACGCGGATGTTTTGGATCGTGCTCACATCATGTTCCGTTCAAATCTGCGCACTCAGGAACAGGCGTGACAACTGTGCCGTCTTGCGTATAGCGTTCCAGATTTTCACAGGTCAGATCGCCCATGGCCTGACGGGTTTCGACGGACGCACTGCCAACATGGGGCAACAGAACAACATTTTCCATGGCCTTTAGCGCATCCGGAATTTTGGGTTCTTGTTCAAACACATCCAATCCCGCTGATCCCAAGCGCCCGTCCTGAAGGGCCGCGATCAATGCGGTTTCGTCGACGACGGACCCACGCGCCACGTTGATCAACATCCCCTCGGCACCGAGGGCGTTCATGACCTCATCATTAACCAAGTGATAGGTCGATGCACCACCTGGAGTGATCACGAATAATACATCAACTGCGGCGGCCAATTCCTTGACTGTGCTGTGATAAATGAAATCAATATCCTTGGGCGTGCGGGAGTGATAATGGATGGTTGCATCAAACCCCAGTGCACGTTTCGCAATGGTTTCCCCGATGCGCCCCATACCCAAAATGCCGACCTGACGTTTTTGAACGGATCGGGTTAAGGGAAAGGCGCCATCGCGTTCCCATTGTCCTGATCGTGCCCATTTATCCGCCTGAACCAAGCGGCGGGATGTGGCAAGCCACAGCATAATCGCCGTATCTGCAACTTCATCATTCAGGACATTTGGTGTGTGTGACACCAATATACCGCGTGCGGCGGCATCATCCGCATCAATGGCGTCATACCCGACCCCATAGGATGATACGACCTTTAGGTTCGGCAGGCGGGCCAACAAATTGTCTGGCACACCCCAATGTCCGTCTGTTGCGATGCCAACAACATCCGCGCCATGTGCATCCATAAAGGCGTCTTGATCCTGTTGATCAAACCAGACGTGAACATCAAACAATGCGTCAAAGCGATTTTTCATCCGCTCTGTCACATTCCCGATCTGAAGCAATATGGGCTTAGTCATCGGCGCGCACGTTCTGACGTTGAATACCCAAACCTTGGATCGACAATTCCATCACATCCCCATCTTTTAGATAAACGGGCTCGGGCTTCATGCCCATGCCCACTCCCGGAGGTGTCCCTGTTGAAATCACATCACCCGGATGCAGCGTGAACAGTTGGGAGAGGTGCGAAATGACCTGCGCCACGGTAAAAATCATGGTTTTTGTGTTGCCAGTCTGCATGCGTTTGCCATTCACATCCAACCACATGTCTAGGTTTTGGGGATCCTCAACCTCATCTCGTGTGACCAACCATGGGCCTGTCGGGCCAAATGTGTCACAGGATTTGCCCTTGGTCCACTGACCTGTCAGCGATGTTTGGAAATGACGTTCGCTGACGTCGTTACATAGGCAATAGCCCGCGACATAATCCAATGCCTCTTCTTCGCTGACGTATTTCGCGGCCTTGCCGATCACGACGCCCAGTTCCACTTCCCAGTCTGTTGTGGCTGATCCGCGTGGCATCACCACGTCATCGTTTGGGCCCGTGATGGCAGAGTTCGCCTTCATAAACAAAATGGGGTGTTCAGGAATATCAGCACCTGTTTCTGCCGCGTGATCGGCGTAGTTCAAACCGATACACATGAATTTGCCGATGTCACCAACGCAGGCGCCCATGCGCGGGTTGCCCTCAACCGCGGGTAGGGTGGCAGGGTCCAACGCGCGCAGTTTCGCAATGCCATCATCGCCAAGGGTTGCGCCCGTGATGTCGGCCACATGTGCGGATAGATCGCGTAATGTGCCAACTGCATCAATCATTCCGGGTTTTTCTTGGCCAGTCGCGCCATAACGTACAAGTTTCATTGTCTTTTCTGTCCTTTAGTGGTTGTCGCGCGGCACGTGGCGTGACGCGATATCTTTGTGTTTGTCTGATCCTTCCAGCAGCATACCACCATCAAATTGGCGTACTTTTTCTTGGAAAATATCCTGCCATGGGGTTTGTGCTGTGGCGCGATGGGCGTTTGTGGGCAGTGCCGCACGGCGCGCCTCAAGTTCTTCATCGCTGATCAGGATGTTTGCGGTGCAGGCATTCAAATCAATGCGCACCATGTCCCCCGTTTGCACAAGGGCAAGTCCACCACCCGCGGCCGCCTCGGGCGCGGCGTTCAGGATAGAAGGGGAACCAGATGTCCCTGATTGGCGGCCATCGCCCACACAGGGCAATGAATTCACACCCCGTTTCAACAAATAGGCAGGGGGACGCATGTTCACCACTTCGGCCCCACCCGGATAACCGATTGGGCCCGTGCCGCGCATCATTAGGATGCAGTTTTCATCAATTCCAAGGCTTTCGTCGTCGATGCGTTTGTGGAAATCTTCTGGTCCGTCAAACACAATTGCCCGTCCTTCAAATGCATTTGGATCATCGGCGTTGGACAGATAGCGATCTGTAAACTCTTGGCTGATCACACTGGTTTTCATGATCGCGCTGTCAAACAGGTTGCCAGATAGGTTGATGAAACCTGCGTGGTCCTTAATCGGGGTTTCGATGGGTTTGATCACATCTGTGTTTATGATTTCCGCATCTGTGCAGTTTTCGCCCATGCTTTTGCCATTGGCGGTGATCTGATTTGGGTGGGGCAACATGCCCGCCTTGATCAGCTGACCCATGACCGCAGGCACGCCACCCGCACGGTGATAATCCTCGCCCAGGTATTCACCCGCAGGCTGTAGGTTTACCAGTAATGGCACCTTATGTCCTAAGCGTTGCCAATCATCATTCGTCAATTCGATTCCCAGCAATTTTGCCAATCCATTCAGGTGGATAGGCGCGTTTGTTGAACCGCCAATCGCCGAGTTCAAGACGATTGCGTTTTCAAAGGCCTCTTTCGTCATGATGTCAGAGGGTTTCAAATCCTCATGCACCATATCAACAATGCGTTTGCCTGTCATATAGGCCATTTGCCCACGTTCCCGATAGGGAGCAGGAATGGCGGCGGAACCCGGTAATTGCATCCCCAAGGCTTCGGCAATTGAATTCATCGTGGTTGCCGTACCCATGGTGTTACAATACCCCGTTGATGGCGCGGATGAGGCGACCAAATCCATGAACCCATCATCGTCAATTTCGCCTTTGGCATGTAATTCGCGCGCTTTCCAAACGATTGTACCGGATCCTGTGCGTTGACCACGGAACCATCCGTTCAACATCGGACCCACGGACAATGCAATCGCGGGGATATTGACCGAAGCCGCCGCCATCAGCAGTGCAGGGGTGGTTTTGTCACATCCGATGTTTAACACGACCCCGTCAATGGGATAGCCATAAAGCGTTTCGACCAAGGACAGATAGGCCAAGTTTCGATCCAACATGGCCGTTGGGCGTTTGCCTGTTTCCTGAATGGGATGCACAGGAATTTCAATCACTGTACCACCTGCGGCAATCACGCCATCACGCACACGTTTGGACAGTTCAATGTGGTGGCGGTTACAGGGGCTTAGATCGCTTCCTGTTTGAGCAATCGCGATGATCGGCTTGTCACCTTGCAATTCCTCGCGTGTTAGGCCGTAGTTCAGATACCGCTCAAGATAAAGAGCCGTCATTTCCCGATCGTCTGGGTTGTTAAACCACAACCGAGAGCGCAGTGTTTTCTTATCACTCATTCTCTTTTCTCCAAAATAAATATTAGTTTGACCAACCGCCGTCGATTACATGCGCGTGCCCTGTGGTAAAGGCGCTGTCATCTGAAGCCAAATAGACGGCAAGTGCGGCGATTTCTTCGGCAGCACCGATGCGGCCCATGGGTTGACGTGCGATAAAGGCTTTCATTGCCGCTTCATAATCGCCTGTTGCGCGTAAACGATCATGCAGTGATGGGCTTTCGACTGTGCCTGGACAAATGCAGTTGCACCGCACCCCGTGGGTGATGACATCGGTTGCAACAGATTTCGTCAACCCCATGACAGCGGCTTTGGTTGTGCCATAGACATAACGGTTAGGTGCACCTTTGATCGAGGAGGCAACAGACGACATATTAATGATGGATCCTGTGCCACGTTCTAGCATGCCAGGTAGGGCTGCACGAATCATGCGGTGCATTGAGCCGACGTTTAAATCCCAGGCGAATGACCATTCTTCATCGGTACATTCCAAAATGGTGCCATGATGAACAAAGCCTGCGCAATTAAACAGAATATCGGGCTGCGCACGCTCGACCCCTGCAACAACTGCATCATTGTCCGTCACGTCTAATGTAAATGTTTCGATTGTGCCGAGGGCCTCGGCCTCAAGTTGCAAGTCGGCTAATGTTTCTTGGTTGATATCGGTCGCAAAAACATGCGCCCCTTCGCGCACCATGGCGATCGCTGTGGCGCGCCCAATCCCTTGACCAGCTGCGGTTAGTAAAGCGCGTTTGTTTTTTAGTCGTTTTGACATGTTTATTTCCAAATTTTTTATCTCGGCGCATTTGCACCTGTGTTTCATAATATCCAGCGACCCTATCCACGCTTTGTTCAATGATCAATTGGATTTGCACATATTTGGTATTTGCTGCAGTCGTTTATTTTGATTCAAAAATTTTTGCATTCTTTATTGGGATTTCGAAAAAACATAAATTTTTCTTGCCAGATGTGCTTTTGAATGTAGGCTACCGTTAGCGCCCACATTCCAACGTTGGGCGGAACTACAAAACAACTAGTAGGGAGATCAAAATGAGTTTTGTTAAAAAGGTCGCTGCAACTTTAGGTGCAGCGGCGTTGCTTGCGACAACAGCAACAGCGGCAACAACGAACCTTCGTATTCAAACGCACTATGCACCGGAAACAGTATCGGGCAAGCTTGCAGCACAATACATTGAAGATGTCCAAAGCATGTCGAATGGCGAAATCAATATCGAAATGTTTTATTCTTCATCAGTGGTAAAATCGGTTGAAACGTTTGATGCTGCAGCGACTGGCATCTTGGACTGCGACATGACAGGTGGTGGATATCAAACAGGTAAAAACCCTGCGTTCCAATTTGTTGGCGATATTATGGGTGGTTATGCGACTCCATACCAACAGCTAAGTTGGCTGTACTATGGCGGTGGACTGGAAGACGCGCAGGCGCTTTATAACAAGTACGACATGCAACTTGTTGGATGGTGGGTTTACGGTCAAGAAAGTCTTGCGTCCTCCCGTCCCTTGGATGGCCCAGGCGCATTGAAGGATTTCAAGTTCCGTTCACCACCCGGCATGGAAACCAAAATCTTTGAAAAGCTAGGTGCAAAACCAATCGTGATGGATTTCACAGAAATCTTTACCGCATTGGAAACAGGTATCATCGATGGTGCCGATGCGTCTGGTTTGGCAAACAACGTTGGCCTAGGCTTGTATGATCTGGTGAAGCACGCGAACTTCCCAGGCTTCCATTCGATGCCATCAGATCACCTGGCGTGTAATAAATCGGTTTGGGACTCCATGCCGGAGTCACATCGCACGATCATGTCTGTTGCTATGGAAGCGCTGGCACTGCGTACTGCTTTAACATTTGAGAAAGCAAACGCGGCTGCGGCTGCGAAATTGCGTGCGGAAGGTGTCACTCTTTGGCAGTGGTCAGAAGAAGATCTTCAGACATTCCGTGACGCCGCCCAAGCAACATGGCCAGAGTTTGCTACAACTCCAGAGGCCAAAGCATTGGTTGCGAGTCACATTGCATATCTGACTGAGCTTGGCTTGGTAAAGTAATCAAATTTTGATTACGGGCAGGCCTTAACTTGGCCTGCCCAATTGCATTCACGTCATTACGAAAGATTATTAAATGGGAAATTCAATTCGCGATCTTCCCCAATGGGTAGTGCCCCTTTTATTCATCGCCTGTGGCAGTTGGATAGTCTGGCATGGTGCAACATATATAATGGCGTTTGGTGGTTACACCGATGCTCTTGCAGCGCGGTATCGTCAAATTATGGTGCTTGACTACCTGATCTTGGTTGCCTTGCCTGTTTTGGGAGTGTTTGGGGTTTTGGGTGTTAAAAGGGCTCCAATGGAGATCGATGAATACCCCGCGATTGATCGGATAGCGATGTTCATCGGTCGCGTAACGATGCTGTTGATCGCGATTGTTGTTTGCGTAATGATGTATGAAGTTATTTTGCGCTATGTATTTGAGCGTCCAACACTTTGGGCAAATGAAATGTCTCTATGGTTGGCGGGGTTCGTGTTTATACTTGCTGGATTTTACGCAATGCAGCAACGTAGCCATATTAGAATTTACTTGCTCTACGATATGTTTCCTCGTTCGGTACAGAAAATCTGCGATACCGTCTCGACGGCACTGATCGTGGTATTTGCATTTTTCTTGATTTATGGTGGCTACGGAGAAGCAAAGGCAAAGATGCTTCGCTGGGAAACGTTTGGGACAGCATTCGATCCCCCTATTCCTGCGACCCTAAAGCCTTTGGTCCTGATTGTTGTCTCATTGGTTGCAATCCAGTCAGTGTTAAATTTGATCACAGATTGGAATAAAGAGCCAGAAATCCACAGTGCAGCCGACGACATTGACCAAGATGAACTTGAGCGTCTAAAAAAATCCGTAGGAGAGAGTTAATGGATATTGGAACTATTTCGCTCGTCCTGCTTATTGGATTGATGCTATTGTTGGCGATTGGGATGCCTCTTGGATTGGCTTCCGCCGTAATGGCTGTTGTGGTATTGGTGATGAAATTCGAACCAATGTTGCTCTTGGATCCTACAACATTTGGGGATGGTTTATTAACCCGTAAATTTGGCACAGGACCTCTGAATATCCTTGCACAAAAAATATACGGTCTACTTACGGACTATGTTTTGATATCCATCCCGTTGTTTATTTTTATGGCGGCACTTCTGGAACGATCAGGCATTGCCAAAGACATGTATTCATCGCTCAATACTTGGTTGTCAAGGGTCCGTGGTGGGATTGCAATTGTGACTTCTGTAATGGCGGTCATTATGGCAGCTATGTCCGGGATCATTGGGGGAGAAGTTGTTCTTTTGGGGTTGATTGCACTGCCTCAAATGTTGCGTTTGGGATATAATCAAAACCTTGCTATTGGGACAATCTGTGCTTCGGGCTCTTTGGGCACCATGATCCCTCCCTCGATTGTTTTGATTATCTATGGTTTGATTACCGAAACATCCATTAAAGCGCTGTTCACGGGCGCATTTGTTCCCGGATTTATGTTGGCAACGATGTTTATCATATACATTGTTGTGCGCACGCAACTGAATCCAGATGACGCCCCTCTGCCCGAACCAGAACCAGGCGATCCATCAGGTGGCGAAAAATGGGCACTGTTTGGGGCGTTCATGTCCATTATCGTTGCAGGATTTTCGTTTGCGTTGTTCGTGCGTGTAGTATTTTTTACAGTGACAGGACAAAATGCTTTCGTCGAAGGGGTTGATGCAATTGCATATGGTACGCCAGATTACATTTCTTGGTTTGCAGCGCTGACGGCGATACCTATTGGTCTTATCTTCATTGTCTTCGGAACAGAGCGCGCAAAAATCGGTTGGGCAATGGGGAAAGGATTGGTTGCGCCAATCGTCGTCATTGGTGTTGTTTTAGGTTCAATTTATGGTGGTATTTCAGGCATTACCGAGGCTGCGGGTATGGGCGTGGTCGCCGTGCTTATCATTTCGTTCCTGCGAGGAGAGGCCAGCTTTGATCTTGTGTGGGAAAGCTTGATGCGCACACTGAAGTCAACGGGCACAATTATCTGGGTAACGATTGGCGCAGCGGCTCTTGCGGGGGCATACACAATTGCAGGTGGTCCGCAATATGTCGCAGACATGATTGTTGACCTGGATGTTCCGACAATGGGCATCTTGCTGATTATGATGCTGATCCTTTTGTTTATGGGTGCGTTCATGGACTGGGTAGGTATTGTATTGTTAATTATCCCAGTTTTTTTGCCAATTGTTCAGCGCTTGCCGATAGAAGAGATTGGTTTCATTGGTGAACTTGAACCAAAACATCTTGCCGTTTGGTTCGGTGTCTTATTCTGTATGAATATGCAGGTTAGTTTCTTGTCGCCTCCGTTTGGACCTGCGGCCTTTTATTTGAAATCCGTGGCCCCACCGCATATCTCGCTGACGGATATTTTCAAAGGTTTCTTACCATTTATCGGCGTTCAACTAATTGCATTGTCTGTGTTGCTGATTTGGCCAAACATCGTCACAGTCTTATTGTAAAGTAAGAGAATCCAATGCTGGACCAACAGCAAATTGATCAATTTACTCGCGACGGATACCTTGTTATTGAGGATCTCATCACACAACCTGTTATTGAGGCCGTAAAAGCAGAATATGCAGAGCTGTTGGATGCGTTATTCGCAGGTTGGCAGTCCGATGGTTTGGTGCCAACATTGGCCACAGATGCGACGTTTTGGGATAAATTGGATGCGGCGGTTCAGGCCAAAATTGAATGGTATCAGCCTTTTGACATTTCCCTGCCCGCGGACGGCATCACCGCCGAAACACCGATGCATTTCGGCCCAGCGGTCTTTGATATGATCACAAGTGATCGCATTTTGAATACGGTTGAATGTCTGATCGGTTCCGAAATCACATCTAACCCTATTCAGCACGTTCGTATCAAACCGCCAGAGCGCGATGTTCAGCATGGAGAGACTCGTGCGCATATCGTGTCCACAGATTGGCATCAGGATCGGGCCGTAACACTAGAGGCGGCAGATGACACTGAAATGGTCACCGTTTGGTTGGCAATTACGGATGCCACGGTTGAAAACGGATG
>JAAEZW010000054.1 GCA_018222665.1 Paracoccaceae bacterium | reverse complement strand
TGATGTGCCGTACTTGGTTGGGGGTGTTGTTCACCCATCCTATGACGATGTGCTTTCGCCACCCGATGACCGACCCCTGTCCAATGGTCACATTTTAATGTTGGACACGGGCGCAACGCTGCACGGATATTTCTGCGATTTTGATCGTAACTATGCCGTTGAAACGCCAACGGAGTCTGCGCAGCGTGCCTATGCGAAACTCTACGATGCAACGGATGCAGCAATGGAATTGGCCCGCCCCGGTGTTCAGGCCTGCGATTTATTCGCCGCCATGGCAAAGTCGATGGACACGCAAAATTCCGACGTTGGACGTTTTGGTCATGGGTTGGGAATGCAACTGACCGAATGGCCATCACTCGCGGCGTGGGACGAAACCATCATCGAGGAAAACATGGTTCTGACCCTAGAGCCCAGTATCAAGGTCGATGGGGGCGGCATTATGGTCACCGAAGAAAATATCCTGATCACAGACGGTGCGCCCATCCTGCTTAGTACCCGCGCGCCTAAAGAACTGCCCGTTCTTTAAGGCGAAAAAGAACGACAGAATCCGTCGGAAACAGGCTTGTGCGGTTCTGTGGCAATCGTAATGCTGTGACCAAGTTAGTCGGAGGCAAAAATGTACCCAATCAATTTTAATGAACTGCCCAACGGATACGCAGCATTAGAAAATGAACCCGAATTTGATCCAGCCATTCACTTGGCTCTGGAAAAACCAGAGACACTCTATTCCTTGTCTGACTTGGGTTACACGGGAGAAACATTGGAAAGTGCCCCCACAAAATTTGCCGCGACTTCTGTTTTTCGCGTTTTGTCGGCAGAAGGTGCAGAAACGCTTTATTATACGGTCAAACGTTTAGAAGAATTTGCCACAACAAACCCACGCATTGAACGCAATGTGCGCGGTGGCGTTTATCGTTCGAAATTCCTGCGTGATCTATGTTTATCGCCCGATATTACCGAATTTTTATCAGATATCGTTGGCCTAAAGCTTATGCCGCACACAATCCCGCATCAGTTGGGGCATCTTAATTTCAATCCGAAAGAAATCGGTAAAAACGTCGATAAATGGCACGTTGATACACTGCGTTTTGATTACGTGATGTTTGTCACCGACCCAACCAAAAATCAGGGTGGGCAATTCCAGTATTTCAAAGGCACCAAAGAAGAGATGGCCGCGTTGAAAAATGCCGGACAGGAAGTACCAGCAGATCTTGTCATTTCCCCAACGATGCCAGGACCAGGGTATGCGATATTGCAACAAGGCAATCTTGTTGTTCATCAGGCCAAGGGATTAACGGCACCGGGTGAGCGTATCACCATGGTCAACGGATATGTGCCACATGATCCCCGCTTCCCTGACTATTCGCGTTATGATCAGCTGTGTCATGCAGACCCTGAGGATGTTGTAACCACCGAATATTCAAAACATATCGCGGTTCAAGCAAACAGATTTCTCGAACAAAATCTTGTTCAACAAAAATTCGGTGAAAATCCCGCCAATATTGCGCAGGATTTGGAACAGGCTGCTGAAATGTTGCAATTTGCAGCCGCGCAAATTCGCGCGGGCAAAGGCACAATGGAACATTTTGGAGACTGATCATGGATTACGTGGGATTTGACGGCGAACAGTTTCGCAATTTTAGAAATGTCGAAGATGATCGCCCGATGCATATGCTTAACCTTGTCAAATTCCACGAAACAGTCACATATCCCGATGGAACGGTGATGTCTGGGCGGGACGCCTATCGCAATTACGGGCGTGAAACTGCCCCGATTTTTGCCGCTCTTGGTGGGCGCATTGTTTGGCGTGGTGAACACTTGGCCATGTTAATTGGGCCAAGTGATGAACAATGGGATTTATGTTTCATCGCGGAATATCCAAATCTTGACGCCTTTGTTTCAATGATCAAAAACTCCGATTACCGCAAAGCGATGGAGCATCGTCAGATCGCGGTGAAAACATCCCGACTGATCCGCACAGGCCCATTAGAACTGGGTGCAAATTTTGCCAACTAGCGGATCGTGTGTGAAAAAGCTTGCTATATACGAGTGAACACGATAGATGCCCCACAGCTTAGCGATACTCTTTCCAAACGTCATTTTGAAATGACAAGGATCTTATAACTTCGACCCTTCCCTTTGTTTTGAGTTTTGCCACGTGGGTGATTTCATCTGCGCAGTGCTAGTAACAAAAACAAACCGAAGGCGCGTGATCCCAACCTCACTCGTCCTTATGTACTTTCGAGGTCACTTAGTATGACAACATTCCAAGATTTTGCGCTGCCAGAGGCACTGCAGCATAAATTGGATGCATTGGGTTTTGATAAACCCACTCCCGTTCAAGAGCGCGCAATCCCTGCCGCCTTGGAACATCGCGATATATTAGGTTCTGCACAAACAGGAACTGGGAAAACAGCGGCGTTTTCCATTCCACTTCTGACAAAGATTATGAATCACGCGGATGTCTATGGCATCATCGTAACTCCAACACGTGAACTTGCGCTACAAGTGGACGAGCAAATTCGTGCATTCCTGAGTGCGAAATCCAAAATCCGCTCTGTCGTGTTGATTGGTGGCGCATCGATTGAACGTCAGGTTCAGGCATTGGGCAAAAGGCCAAAGATCGTAGTTGGCACACCTGGACGTATCATCGACCATTTGGAACGTAAGAGCCTGAATCTTTCTGGGTTTAACTATGTTGTGCTTGATGAAACGGATCGAATGTTGGACATGGGATTTTCCGCACCCATCGCCGAAATCTTTTCGCATGTTTCAGAGGATCGTCAAACACTACTATTCTCTGCGACGCTGCCGAAGAATATCCAAAAAATCTCTGCACAGTATCTACAAAATCCAGTTCGTATAGAAATGGGTCAGGTGAACAGTGTTGGGGATAACATTGTTCAATCGACGCAGTTCGTCAGCAAAGACGGCAAATTTGAAATGCTGGTCGATGCATTGCGAGAACATGATCAAAGCGCGATAGTCTTTATGAACAGCAAGTTCGCCACCGAAAAAATGGCGAAACGTTTGAAATCTGCGGGTATCACCGCAGAAGCCATTCACGGCGATTTGCGCCAAAGCAAACGCGAACGCGTCATTTCAAATTTGCGCGACAATAAATTTCGCGTGCTTGTCGCAACAGATGTAGCCGCGCGTGGCATTGATGTGCCTCATATTCATCAAGTGATCAATTTTGACTTACCACGCCAAACGGAAGATTACATTCATCGCATCGGCAGAACGGGCCGCAATGGCGCGCAGGGCATCGCATTAAACCTAGCGACGCGCGACGATATGGAAAAATTGAATGATATTGAGCGGCTAATTAATCCTAAGGCTGCCAAGTCAGCGCACAATCGACCCGCTGGGAAACCTGCACGTAAAAAACCACAGGCTAAGGGCCGCTGGCGGAACAAAAAATCAAATCGCGCCCGCGCGGCGTAATTGAAAACAGAGTACAATTCCAAACCATACGGAGAATAAAATGGCAAACGGAACAGTAAAATGGTTTAATGCAACCAAAGGATATGGCTTTATCGCACCTGAAGATGGCGGCGCCGATGTGTTTGTACACATTCGCCAAGTCGAGCAATCAGGCATGAGCGAACTGCAAGACAACCAGAAAGTCAGCTTTGACGTTGAGACTGGTAACAACGGCAAAAGCCAAGCAACTAACATTCAAGCTGTATAATCGAACAATAATTGTCGACTTAAGAAAGCGCTCAGGGTCACTGGGCGCTTTCTTTTTGCCTTAGCAAAATTTGGTTTGGAGATAGACCCCTCATCGGTTAGGTGATGTCTGAGTAGACAACGACAGGAATGAACATGCCAACCCGCAGTATTGACCAAATTTTCGACCTGACAAAAAAGGCTCTGATCGCGCATGGTGCTACCGAATGGCAGTCAGATGAAGTTGCTAAAGCAACCGCGCATTCAGAATCCTATGGCAATGTCATATGCGGGCTGCAATATGTGGAAAGTTATTGCATTCAGTTGGCTTCGGGTCGTGTGGATGGGCATGCTGATCCAATTGTGACCAAACCACGAACCTCCGCGGTTTTGTCTGATGCTCAGTTAGGTTTCGCACAACCTGCATTTGCCAAAGGATTGGAAACTGCCTGCAAAGTTGCGCGTGAAACTGGCATTGCGCTTTACTCTGTTAGCAACAGTCACACATGCACCTCTTTGGGTTATTTCACGGAACAGATCGCCACCCATGGTTTGATCGGTCTGGGATTCACGAACGCATCACCTGTGGTTGCAGCACCGGGGGGTAAATCACGCGTTATAGGAACAAATCCAATTGCCTGTTCCGTTCCAGACGGACAAGGCGGTATGGCCATGCATTTTGATTTTTCTACGTCTGCGGTGGCCTTGGGCAAAATCACCATGGCGAAATACGCCGGTGAAAAAATTCCATTTGGCTGGGCAGTCGACGAAAATGGTAACCCCACCGATGATCCAGAGGCCGCCTTGAAAGGATCCCTATGCAGTGCGGGCGGTTATAAAGGTTGGGGTTTCGGCCTATTGGCGGAACTTATGGCATCGGCGATGACCGGGTCCGTTAATTCATTGGATGTTGGTGGCCTGAAATTGGCAGATGGCCCGCCCCACCGCTTGGGCCAAACATATATCATTATGGATACCACGACCTTTGGTGATCAATTTGGGGAACGTTTCCAAAGACTAGCAGATGCGATTGCAGAAGATGAAGGCGCACGCATCCCGGGGGCACAACGTGATCCAATGACAAGCGTGCATGTCGATGACGTTTTATGGCAAAAAATCACGGATTTGGGGAACAAAACCTAATCGTTGTCGGATGCACCTGCGCCCGCACCTGACATGCGCGATGCCTCGGTTTCTGGCACATAAGTACGTGAGCCCAGCTTATCCAACCGCGCAAGTGTGTCTTTAGATGTCTGAAATCTATACGACTTAGGTTTTAACGGTTGAAAGCTGTTTAAGTGCGCACCCACTTCGATAACAACACGACCCGCAGATATCGAACTCAAATGTTCGATATGCTTCCCTAAGTCGTCACTCACATCCACCCGCAGTCCACTGATGATCTCGCAAAGAAATAATCTATGTCCAACCCGTTGAGCCGATTTGCGCAAAAATGGTATCAGCAGAATTGGCATTCTGATATGATCCAAATCACCCCCTTTTTGCGCTAGGCTGCCGGCAAGCGGCGCGTGGTCCATCACAGTCGCCCCAATCGTGATAGGGCAGTTTTCCTTTGATTCATTGAATGCGCGGTCAAACCATGAAAGCGGATCATCACCAAATTGCCCGAGTTGGCAAAGGGCCCAACCCGCCTCTTCTGCCAACCCCCAACTTAGGCCAAAACCACGCGCAGCTTTCACAACAATCGCGGTCGCTTCACCTTGGGAAAGGGAGACACTCACGTTTGGTATTCCTGAACCAGTTGATAGGGGAATGGCATGTCCTGAAACAGGCTAATCCGAACCCATTTGTCGGAACGCGGATCAAAACGCGATGCGCCAAAAAACGCCAATTTGCAGCGCATCATGTCGATGGGAAGCGTATCTTTGCCCACCAGATTGTCCTGAATTTCACCATAGGGATTAGATGGCGCCTGCTGCACACGTTTAACCGCCAGTCTGTGTTCAGGATGCCGCATAAGAACAGCTGCAATAGGATCAGAGTTTTTCCAAGATTCCAGATCACTGGACAAATCAGAAATTAAACGCGCAATGCCAAGTGGTTGCTCCAACTCATGGCCTTCATCAATGCCAACACGGCCTATGCGAGGTTCCAATTTTTCTTCTGAAACATACCAAAATAGCGCGTTTTCGTCTTTATCTTGGAAATCGGTCGACACGGCCCAGTTGAAATGTTCGCTTAAGATTTCTTTCAGCTCAGCAACCGACATCGCGCCATCAATTTTCTTATCCTTACCCAGCGCAGAGGATAAATCTGACGCCAGATCGTCAATGATGCTTCCATGTGGCTCTAACAAAAGGGAAAGTAACGCTTCTTGCCCTTCGTTCGACAGATGCTGTTCACCCCAACGCCACAGACGATCCCATGGCATTTTCATGTCCCAATCAAAAGTGCGCACATAGGTATCAAGTAATGACAAATCATTTCGCAGGTCTGCCAATCGCGTAACCTGTAATGGATGCGATGTATTCCACAATTGTGCGTTTTCGATGGCTTCTGTCAGTGCCGACAAAAAACCTGTTTTGGTTTCCTGATCATATGCGTTCAGCGAGCGCACCCTTGCCAATGCGGTTTCGCGTGTCGTGATCCATGCGTTTACTAAATCCGGGTGGCGAACCAAAAATGGAGCCATACCTAAACCCGTTGAATTCCCAACACCCAATCGACGTGCAAGCATTGGATCAAGTTCCACCGCGCGCTCTGCGCCCGCGCATTTTGCCATGTGGTTAACAATATCAATCGCAAACCAACGAATAAGCCAAACGGTCAACATTTCCGCCTGAAACGGTGCCTGCAATTCTTCGCGATGCTGGATTGCGGAATAATCCACCGCGCCAAATTTCCCAGACCCATAAACGGCGGTTGTGCGCATCAAATATCCAACGTCGAACAATTTTTCTGCGTCTGGCTGAATACCTTGGCTGAGCGTGTCTACAACGTAGTTGAACAATCGCACAGAACGGTTTGCACGTGACAAACATAGCTCTTTCTCGGAAATTCGCCCTGCCTCTTGATGCGGGACGTTTTGGGATAGTCGATGAATATCGCCTTCGGTTGGGACACCATCAAACAAGGTAAATGTCGCATCCCAAGCTGTGGCAATTACGCGATCAGTGCGATCCTCATCAGGTAAATCATGCGCGAACGCAATCAGGCTATAGGTGCGTTCGGGGCCCCGCGCCTGATACACTGCGTGGCCAACGCCCTTGTCATCCACATTCCATTCAGTGCGCGTGAATTGCCAATTTTCACTTTCCGCACGACGCAGCAATATACGCAAAAAGGACAATCGCATGGGATGCGCGGCACCCATTCTGTCCAATCGCATCACAGTGGCCGGTGTGCGAAGCGCCACAGTATGTGTTTCTGAATGATCAATCTGCTGCGTCATGCTTAAACCCTACCCCAATGGGCCAAAGTTGTTTTCAAAGAAACGATACCAATTATCGCCCATGACGCCATCAATTTCTGATGGTGCCATGCCCAAGTTAGATAGTGCGTTTCTGATATTTCCAAAGTCTCGATTATCTTTGAACCAGTCTGGCATGGGTGGAAACCCGGGTTTATCGGCGCTGCCCTCACCATAATCTATGGATTTTGTCCAACGCCCCACACGCATCCATTCAACGATGCTGTCGGGTTGATCCTGACATAAATCCGTACCAATGCCGATGTTTTCCGTGCCCATAAGGTCCGCAGTGCGCGCAATCATTTCGCAAAAGGAGGTGATCGAACAGTCGCTGCCGTTTTCAAGGTGATGGGGATATAGCGAAAATCCCAACATACCGCCCGACTGCCCGAGCGCACGTAGAACATCATCCGATTTATTGCGCAGTGCAGAATGCCAACGGGCTGGATTTGCGTGGGTTATGGCAATGGGACGTGACGAGTATTCAATCGCCTCAAGCGTCGAACGCTCCGCTGAATGGCTCATGTCCACAACCAACCCAACGCGGTTCATTTCGCGCACGACTTCCTTACCCATACGCGTCAGGCCCGTGTCGTCCCGTTCATAACACCCAGTCGCAAGCAATGATTGATTGTTGTAGGTTAATTGCATGAACCGCAAACCCAGGGTGTGCAGCACCTCGACCAAACCGATATCGTCTTCGATACAGCTGGGATTTTGGGATCCGAAAAAGATCGCAGTGCGGTTGGTATCACGCGCGGTTTTTACGCAGGCTGCGGTGCGCCCATGAAAAATAAGATCGGGATATTGTTCAAACCATCGATTCCAGCGTTCAATATTATGCACTGTTTCGCGGAAGTTTTCATGATAGGTGATCGTAACGTGAACCGCGTCCACTTCACCCGTACGCATTTCCTTAAATATTTTTTCGGACCAGTTCGCGTACTGTAATCCGTCGATCATATAGGCCATAACGTTTTCCCCAATCTGAACAGCCGTACGTTAGCCGTGTTTTTGCAAGGTGCAAGACTATTCAGAGCAAACCTAAGTATTGATTATTTATGAAATATAACATTTCATTACGCAGACGTCTTACAAACAAAGCATAGGTTTCGTGATGCCAACTGCCCCGAGTGATCCGACCATCCAAGTCAAAGATATGACGATAAACCCTTATCCTGTTTATCGACGATTACGGGCAGAGGCACCTGTGATGTTTGCTCCTGCGTTGAACCGTACCCTGATAACTAAGGCGGTAGATACGCGCGCAATCAAAGATAACCCCGCGCTATTCAGTTCAAATGACCCTACGACACCGATGGAAAGGGCGTTTGAAGCCCATACTCTGATGCGCAAAGATGGTGATGTACATTTGCGCGAACGAAACGCAATGATGCCTGCATTTGCACCTAAATTTATTAAAAATCACTGGCTGCCGATGTACGAAAAACTAGCCGATGAATACTTGGACCGCTTACCCAAAGGCGAGGTCATCGATCTTTTTCCAACACTAGCTGGTCCGATTGCGGCAAAGATGTTGGGAGAAATGATGGGGATCCCCAACGCTACAGACGAAGAATTACAACGATGGTCACAGGCCTTGATCGATGGGGCTGGTAATTTCGGGTATTTTGATGAACCGTTTGCGCGCGCGGCGCAGGCCAATGTTGAAATCAATGATTGCATTCGTTCTAACGAAGATCGCCTGCGTGCCAGCCCTGATCCATCCGCGCTATCCGTGATGATCAATGTGGATGAACCAATTGAATATTCCCAAATCATTGCAAATATCAAAATCGCTATCGGTGGCGGCATTAATGAACCGCGCGATGCGCTTTTGACGATTTTGTATGGATTGCTGACAAACCCAGATCAACTTGAGCATATTCGAGAGACAGAAAACTGGGAGCTTGCCTTTCAAGAAGGCGTACGTTGGGTCGCCCCAATTCAAGTCAGTGGCCGTGTCGCAAAAGATGATACAATGATCCAAGGTATCGACATTCCAAAAGGCACAATTGTGATGGTGTGTCAGGCGTCGGCAAATCATGATGAGGACATCTTTGAGGACGGGCACAAATACAACGTGTTGCGCAAATCAGCCCCGCATCAAAGCTTTGGAAGCGGCCCGCACCACTGTATGGGAATGCATATTGCGCGACTAACAGTTGCGGGAATACTTTTGCCCAAAATGTTTGAAAGATTCCCAAATATGCGATTAGAAGACCCCACCGCAGTCACTTGGCGCGGTTTTGGTTTCAGGGGACCAATCAATCTACCTATCAGATTAGATTGATAAAATTGCGATTTAGCGCGCAGATTTCTTTGGCATCAGAAAAGATAGTGACAAAGAGATTGTTATGTTTCATATTTATTTTTAGTTTGACCGTTCACCTGCACAATTACACGTGAAAACGGTCGTGGATTATGTTTGGGAGGAAACAAAATGTACACACGCAAGAACTTTCTTGGACTAATGAGCGGAGCAGCACTTGCTGTTGTAGCAGCAGGTGCTGCGGTCGCTCAGGAAGTCACACTAAAGCTTGAGCACTTTCTACCAGCTGGCGCGAACGTGCCCGTTGAAATTCTGGACGTTTGGGCGAACAACCTTGAGCGCAACTCAAACG
>JAAEZW010000482.1 GCA_018222665.1 Paracoccaceae bacterium | reverse complement strand
GTGCGGGGCTGAAGTCGCTTGGGACCGCGTTGATGTGGCGCTCAGTGATGAACGTTGGGTGCCCGAAACATCAGATCGTTCAAACACACGGTTGATCAAAGACCGCCTTTTGACGGGTCCTGCCGCGGCCGCCCATTTGGTGCCCCTATATGCCGATGGAGATATTGAAGCAGAATTGCCAAAATTGGCAGCGGGCATAGATGTTTTGCGCCCCATCACAGTGTTGTTGTTGGGCATGGGCACCGATATGCACACGGCCTCGATCTTTCCAGAGGCGGATGATTTGAACCTTGCCCTGTCACCCGATGCCCCAAATCTGGTTCCAATGCGCGCGCCGGGTGCACCTGAACCTCGCGTGACCCTGCCTGCGCATGTGTTGGACGGGGCGATCAACAAACACATCCTGATTTTTGGCGATGAAAAGCGTGCGGCGTTGGAACGCGCTGAAATTTCGGATGCTTTTGATGCCCCCATTCGTGCCGTCATGATGGGCGCAACGGTCCATTGGGCCCAATAGTTTAATAGGTTGATACATGTTTGATGCACTAAAATCCCTTTATTCAAAGGTTTCTGATCGTTCGATCCTAAGCCTGTTTGATGATCCAAATCGCGCGAGGGAATTTTCCGTACGCTTTGATCACATGCTTTTTGATTATTCCAAAACCAACATCGATAACGCGGCACGCGCGGCCCTGTTGGATTTGGCCCGCGATCGCGGTGTCGCGCAAAAACGCGACGCCATGTTTCAGGGCGCGAAAATCAATGATACCGAGGGACGCGCGGTATTGCATACGGCCCTGCGGAATTTGGATGGCGATGCGGTTTCCGTCGATGAACAAGATGTCATGCCAGAGGTGCTGCAAACCCTGACACGGATGGGCGATTTTGCCGAGGCGGTGCGCAGGGGTGATTTTGTCGGGCAGGGGGGGCGCATTACTGATGTGGTGAATATCGGGATCGGTGGATCTGATCTGGGTCCTGCGATGGCGACACTGGCGCTTGCCCCCTATCACGATGGGCCAAAATGTCATTTTGTATCCAATGTCGATGGGGCGCATGTCAGCGATGTATTGCGTGATCTAAACCCTGAAACGACCTTGGTCATTGTGGCCTCAAAAACCTTCACAACCATTGAAACCATGACCAATGCGCGCACAGCGCGGGCGTGGATGTCCGAATGTGTCGCAACACCTGCTGCGCAATTTGCGGCCCTATCGACGGCGGCCGATAAAACCAGCGAATTTGGCATTGATCCTTCCCGCGTTTTTGGCTTTGCCGATTGGGTGGGAGGACGCTATTCGATGTGGGGACCGATTGGTTTGTCCCTGATGATCGCAATTGGACGCGATGCATTTCATGCATTCTTGCGCGGTGCGCAATCCATGGATCGGCATTTTTGCGATGCGGAATTCTATGAAAACCTGCCTGTTTTATTGGCCCTTGTTGGGATCTGGCATAACCAAGTGTGTGATTATGCAACCCGCGCGGTGCTGCCTTATGA
>JAAEZW010000053.1 GCA_018222665.1 Paracoccaceae bacterium | reverse complement strand
ATTCAGAGGTTTGTGCCAAAGGCCGCCAACATATCAATCCATGGGATTGGCACCATCGCCGTGACGGTGGCAACTTGGCGGGCAGCGCATTTACATAGTCTGTGCCAAAGGAACGGTTTGCCATTCGGTGAAGCACATCTTTGCTCCATTCCTCATAGGATTTATCCATCAAACCCAGATCAAGAAGCCATTCACCAGGGTAATCCACAATGTAGATATGTTCTTCGACAGCTCCACGCAGACCCGAAAGCAACCCTGTCGGTCGCAGTTTTAGGGTTAAGCGCAGGGTGCTGATCCCCTTGGTGTTATTGGGCCAAGTTGGGGATGTGCGTACAGTTGCGCTAAATGCGTTTCATAGTCAAACCGCGCAATCGTGTCGTTTGGCTGTGGGTTGAGATAGGCAAGTTCAATGCGATCCTGAGCGCTTGCCACAAACTGAGGTAACTTTGCGCCTGATAATAAATTTGCGATCAAAGAGGTTATGAAAACGGTCTTGCCTGATCGTGCCAGTCCCGTAACACCCAATCGAATAGGAGCACCAAATACGGTGTCAGACATCTGTGTGCCCAATGCATCAACACCATCGATAATGCGATACCCAATGTCCGTAATTGCCCATATCCAGGTCCCTTTTGTTCATGTATCACACAGGGAAAGGGCCTGTTCAATTCAACAGGTTGGACAGGGGGAAAATTTGCGGTATCTGGGCAACTATGAACCGATACGCATTAAAAGTTGAATATCACGGCGCCCCGTTCGCGGGATGGCAACGGCAGGCTGATCAACCTTCAGTTCAGGGCGTGATCGAGGATGCCTTGGCCAAATTGGAACCGCGCGCGCATACGATTGCCGCGGCGGGTCGCACGGATGCGGGGGTGCATGCCACCGCACAGGTTGCGCACTGTGACATGGAAAAGGATTGGGATCCGTTCCGATTGTCTGAGGCACTGAATTATCATCTGAAACCCTTGCCTGTGTCGATCACAGCTTGTGCCCAAGTTGATGCAGAGTGGCACGCCCGATTTAGTGCGCTGGAACGGCAATATGTATTTCGCCTGCTGTGTCGCCGTGCACCCGCGACACACGATGCGGGTTTGGTTTGGCAGGTCAATCACGATTTGGACCCCGACGCGATGCAAGAGGGGGCCTATCATCTGCTGGGTTTGCATGATTTCACAACCTTTCGATCATCGATCTGTCAGGCGGAAAGCCCCGTCAAAACATTGGATGAATTAACGGTTACGAAAATTGACGGATGGTCAGGCCCCGAAATCCGTTTTTTCGTTCGGGCGCGCAGTTTTTTGCATAATCAAGTGCGCAGTTTTGTAGGGACGCTAGAGCGTGTTGGCGCAGGGGCATGGGACCCGATTGATGTGAAAACGGCACTTGATGCCTGTGAACGCGCAGCCTGTGGGCCAGTTTCCCCGCCGCAGGGATTATATTTGGCAGGAGTGCGCTATCCAGAGGACCCTTTTGCCTGAGCTTTAATCACGTACCACGGGGTTTTGCACGTATTGTTGGATCAGCCTGTGTTGGATCTTCGGGCCATGGATGTTTGGGGTATCGCCCCCGCATGTCTTTGCGCACATCTGCATAACTTGTCGCCCAAAAACCTGGGATGTCCAACGTCGTTTGAACGGGACGCCCCGCAGGAGAGAGCAAGGTGACGCGCAATGGTTTGCCTACGACCTGCGGGTGTGTCACCTGTCCAAACATTTCCTGTAGGCGCAGTGCGATCTGCGGGTGTTCACCATCATAATCAATGGGGATTTTGCGCCCAAGTGGGGTTGTGAAGTGACTGGGGGCTAAGCGATCTAATTTGCTTTGCTGATCCCAGCTCAATCTGGCCTTTAACGCGGCTGTGATATCAAATTTGCGCCAGGCTTCCGATGTTGTGATCCCTGTTAGATACGGCAATAACCAATCATCCAGTTCCTGTAATAGTGTTCCTTCGTCAAATCTCGGAAAGGCATCTGTTGCAAGGCGAACGCGCGCCAAAAATCGCGCTGCGCTGGGTGTTAGTGTAAGCCCCAATTCATGCACACCATCCAACATAGCTGTTGCTAATTCCACATCACCCACGTCTTTCCAAATTTGATCGCTTAGGATGAGCGTGCCAAAATATTCCCGCTTGCGGGCCAGAACACGCCCATCGCGTTTTGACCATTCACAGACGTTTCGCCAATGGATTTGATCGTCAAACAGATCACGAATTTCGCCCTCTGTTATGGGCAGCGCTAGGCGTATTTGCGCCTCTCTTGGATCACCATCCAACTCAATCGTCACGATGTAGCGCTGAGTGGCCAGTGCGTCTTCCTCTCGTATAATTGTACCTTTGCCGCCTGACAGAATAAAACGCGGTGCTTGTCCAGTACGCCGTGCGCCGATCCGATCGGGAAAGGCCAAGGCCAGCATTTGAGCAACGCTGTAGCGTGGGCCATTTTGGCCCGTAAATTGGGTAAGCCGCTTGGCCTCTGATTTTATGCGATTGCGCGTTGGTTTGGGGATATTTGGGTCGTCATCCACGATGGCTTGGATGCGTTTGGTGAAATCACTTTGCCCCGATTTCTGCAGTATATCCCGTTCGCCCAGCAGTGCCGCGGGTAGTGTCGCGTTATCGCCTGCTATGGTGATCATATGGGCAATTCTTGGATGCGCGGGCACCCGCGATAGAGCGCGACCATGATCGGTGATGCGCCCTGTCTCATCCAACGCGCCCAACATCTTCAACACGGCGCGTGCGTCATCCAAAGTTGCCGCGTTGGGTTGGGTCAGCAGGGCCAGATCATGTTCATTGGTTCCCCATTGTGCTAAATCTAGGGCAAATGTTGCTAGGTCTGCGCGTTCAATTTCCGCAGGCGCGAATTTGGGCATCTGTCCCTCTTCCGCGCGCGACCAATATTTGAAACATGTGCCTGCCGACAAACGCCCCGCACGGCCCATACGCTGTGTTGCCTCTGCCTTGGACGCTTTTGTAGTGATCAGGCGCGACATTCCTGTTCCCGCATCATAAATTGCGCGGCGTGCCAATCCACTATCGACAACGGCCGTGATCCCCTGAATCGTAAGGGAAGTTTCCGCAATCGACGTTGCCAAGACTACCTTGCGCCCCTTTTGGGGTGGGGCAATGGCCAACTGCTGTTCTTTGAAATCGAGGGCTCCGAATAGGGGATGGATGGCGATATCCTGAGTCAGATCAACCGACAGGATGCGCATGACGTTTCGAATTTCCCGCTCGCCTGGCAAAAATACCAACACGCTTCCATCTGTTTGCTCTAAGGCCTGATGGATCAGTTCGCTGATCCCAATTTCAAGGCGCTGTTTTATGGGGGCGGGTCGTGGCAGCCAGATGGGGGTCACAGGATAACTGCGCCCTTCAGATGTTACCATAGGGGCATCACTCATCAATTTTGAAATAGGGTCCGCATCTAGTGTCGCCGACATCACAACGATCCACAGATCATCGCGCAAGGCATTCCGTATTTCCAAACTGAGGGCCAGTCCAAGATCAGCGTTCAACGAGCGTTCATGAAATTCATCGAAAATGATGCAGGATATCCCCTGAAGCTCTGGGTCAGATTGGATCATACGTGTAAGAATGCCTTCGGTGACAACCTCTATCTTCGTTGTGTTGCTTGTTTTTGAAACCCCACGTATGCGATATCCAACAGTTTGCCCTACCTTTTCAGATAGGGATTCGGCCATGCGCTCAGCAGCTGCATGCGCCGCCAAACGCCGCGGCTCTAGCATAATTATTTTTCCGTCAAAACCGCACTCGGTCAACAGGGCCAAAGGCACGACGGTTGTTTTCCCTGCACCAGGTGGTGCGCATAAAACAACGCACTGTTCTGCTTGGACGGCGCGGATCAGTTCATCCAGAACGTCGTGAATCGGAAGTTGGGCATTCATAGATAGCGTTATCTACGAACAAAGGCCGCCCGTCCACGTGCAGATTTCACATCAAATCGCTGAAAATAATAGTTTTGATCCGTTTTTTGGTAGGTGATGGTGAAAGGAAATGTTTTTCCCTGCTTCAATTCGTTTTTTGAAAATCCACCTTCGCGACTATAAACTCCATCACATGTTGCGCGCGTTCCGGACTCTTTAGGATTGGATAGGGCAATACGAACCCGACGTGCCCCATCAAATAGGGTCACATCCTGATCGCACAGTTTTCCATGCTCGACATCGCGCAAGATTTCAATAATCGCAGTCATCGGGTCCAACGTGCCTTTTTGCGTTTTCGGATCCAACCAATGTGGTTTCGCAAGTTTTGCTGAGCGAATATTGGGAACGCCAGAGCGATAGATGATTTCCCGTTCCTCTTTGCGTTTGCCAGTGTCTGATTTTTCGGAATATCGCGATGGGAAATATTGATCGCCCTTGTGTGACCCTGTGACAGTCACATCATAAAGAAATGTTGTTATCGTTGCGGCAAGGCCCGTTGGGTAAAGCAAACCCGACGCCGCATAGGATGTGTCATCCTTTTGCAGGTTGTAGCGCAACTCGCCCGCCTTCAGTCCAAGGATCGTCACATCAAAATGCATTCGTGTTGTTTCAGCCTGCGCAGATTGGAACATCATTGCAAAAACTGCGGTACTCGCTGCACCAAATAGATTTCGAATTTTGACTTTTTGCACTTAAAACCCCGCCGCGCACTGGACATTACCCGTGTAATCAAGGCAAGAAACGAAGCCAAAGGTCAACTTACACAAGCGTGTTCTGCGGAAAGCTGCCGAAATGGGTGTTTCAAAAATTGATTTAGATAAGCTTCTTTCGGGGGATCGCCGTGCATTGTCCAAAGCGATTACATTGGTCGAAAGTTCGCGTTCAGATCACCGCGCAGCAGCATTGGAATTGCTCGAGGGGGCGTCAAAGGCGAACCGTCAGGCCCTGCGCATCGGGTTGTCGGGAACGCCCGGTGTTGGCAAATCAACCTTCATCGAAAGCTTTGGCACGTATTTAACGGATCAGGGATTGAAAGTTGCGGTCCTTGCGGTTGATCCCAGTTCTGCCCGCACGGGTGGGTCCATATTAGGTGATAAAACACGCATGGATCAGCTGTCGCGCAACCCAAATGCGTTCATTCGACCTTCGCCTAGCCAATCACACCTTGGCGGTGTGGCACGTCGCACGCGGGAGGCTGTTGCGATTTGCGAGGCGGCTGGTTTTGATGTTGTGCTGATTGAAACGGTTGGGGTTGGGCAATCCGAAACAATCGTGTCGCAGATTTCCGATTTGTTTTTGTTGCTGCTTGCGCCGGCTGGCGGCGATGAATTGCAGGGTGTCAAACGCGGCATCATGGAAATTGCCGATATGATTTTAGTGAACAAGGCGGATGGCGATTTAAAGGCAACAGCAACGCGAACATGTGCGGATTATGCAGGAGCACTGCGGCTTCTGCGATCACGCCCCAATGATCCTGACGGGTTTCCAATGGCGATGACGGTTTCCGCGATTGAAGAAAGTGGTCTGTCGGATGCCTGGGATAAAATTGATGAACTGATTACTTGGCGACGTGCTGAAGGACATTTTGACCAGACGCGGAAAAGCCAAGTTTCATTTTGGTTCAAAGAGGATATTCGCCAAATGTTGCTGTCGCAACTGGACGGTGCACAAGCGCGTAAACGCATGGACGAGCTAGAACGTGCAATTCAGGCTGGTGAAATATCGGCATCCCTTGCGGCCGATTCTTTCGTCTATGATTTAAAGTCGAAACGATTCGATTAACCGAGCGATTGACAAATTTTTACCCCGTAAAGACACGGATGTGCGGTTTATAAATATTCAAAGGCCTGAAAATTCGTAAATTGCGGGTTCTGGCTTCTTGACCTTACCCAGATTTGCACATAGAAGCACACGAACTGAATTTCGGCGCGGCCCCATTAGCGGCGCCTTTTTATATTGGCCAGCGATTGATGCAGGTCAGACGAAAATAGATGAGGATAAGATCATGTCGCGACGCTGCGAATTGACTGGAAAAGGCCCGATGACTGGCAACAACGTCAGCCACGCCAACAACAAAACACGTCGTCGCTTCTTGCCAAACCTGAATGACGTAACACTGCAGTCTGAAACATTGGGCCGTGGGTTCAAGTTGCGCATCTCTGCAGCGGCTCTTCGCTCTGTTGATCACCGTGGTGGGCTTGACGCATTTTTGGCAAAAGCAAAAGACGGTGAGCTATCTGACAACGCGCTAAAGATCAAAAAAGAGATCGCAAAAGTACAAACAGCGTAAGTGTCGCTCCAAGATTTATTGAAGACCCTGTCGCAGTGTGGCAGGGTTTTTTTTGTCCTAGTGTCGGGTGGCCCCATTCCTACCTTACTTCGCATAAGTTTGATCCTTGCCATGATCATTGGCGCATTTTCGCGCGTACATGCGATGCCGCATCAACAGGATGTCGCTCATATTGTTCCCGTTTGTAGTGGCGGTTCGATGATTGTGGTTATGCTGGATGCCAATGGTGATCCGATTGAGCGACAGGTCATGTGTCCTGATTGTATTTCTGTACTGGCGCTTGTTGATATTTCAACGGGTGTAAGGGTTTTACAGGATATCCACGCGCAGGTGCATCAAATTTGGACCAATCAGGCCCAATGCGCGTCAGTGGTTTTTGATGGTTTTCAGCAGCGGGGCCCACCCATCCTCTTTTGATTTTAAAACCAACATAAAAAATCAGGAGATAAAAATGAAACTTAGAAACCTACTTTCAGCGGCATGTGTCGCATTGTTCACGAGCACGCCTTTGTTCGCGGGCGACGTTATGGTGATGGATGCCTATGCACGCGTCGCAAGCAAAGTTGCCAAATCGGGTGCCGCATTTATGATGATTCACAATTATTCAGATCGGGACGATCGTTTGATTGCAGCTGCATCCGATGTGGCGAAACGTGTCGAGCTTCATACGCATATCGAAGAAGATGGCGTTATGAAAATGACCAAGCTTGAAGATGGCATGATCATTCCTGCAGGCAGTATGCACGCGCTGAAACGGGGCGCAGATCATGTCATGTTCATGGGGCTTACGCGGTCATTAGAACATGGGGATATGTTTGAACTTACTCTGATCTTTGAACATGCGGGGGACGTGATACTGACTGTTCCCGTTGATTTGGAACGTCAGGATAAAATGACTGCGCACACGCAATCACACTAAATTTAACTTGGACTGAGTGCGATCCGGCCCTTTTTACACTCCTCCCTTGGCAAGCCAATGAATTGCGCGTATACGGCCAGCCTGAAAATAAGGATATTTAAATGCAGCAAGGTAGCGCCAATCTTAACGTTATGATGAAAGCCGCGCGCAAGGCGGGGCGTTCCCTTTCCAAAGACTTCCGCGAGGTAGAAAATCTTCAGGTTTCACGCAAAGGGGCCGGGGATTTTGTGTCACGTGCGGATATGGCTGCAGAAAAGATTATTCGCGAAGAATTGACCGAGGCGCGACCCACATATGGTTTCTTAGGCGAAGAAACGGGTCACGTGGATGGTCAGGACCCAACACGCCGTTGGATTGTTGATCCACTTGACGGCACGACCAACTTTTTGCACGGGCTTCCACATTGGGCCGTTTCCATCGCGCTTGAGCATAAGGAGCAATTGGTTGCGGCGGTTGTTTATGATCCCACCAAAGACGAGATGTTTGTTGCAGAAAAAGGGGCAGGTGCGTGGATGAACGAAATGCGCATTCGTGTGTCCCCACGTTATCGTGTCGAAGATAGCCTATATGCAACTGGTATTCCGTTTTCGGGACGTGCGGGCGATCTGCCTGAAACATTGCAGGACCTTGCCAAACTGATGCCCGCCTGTGCGGGTGTGCGCCGCTTTGGTGCAGCGTCGTTGGATTTGGCATATGTTGCTGCGGCGCGCTATGACGGGTTTTGGGAACGCGGCCTAAAATCGTGGGATATGGCTGCTGGTTTGTTGATCGCGAAAGAGGCGGGCGCATTGGTTGAAGGTCTGACACCAGATACGGACCCAATGGAAACAGGCGATGTTATCGTTGCAAGCGAAGCGCAGTTTGAGGCGTTCGCAAAAATCCTGCGCAGCTAATCAGCGGCGGGGCCTGCGCGGTATTTTTGGGATTCCTGATTGTGTGAGTGTGTATGTCGCTTCTGGGTGGGGCGGCACCCCATCTGTCGCGCGCCAAAATGCGTGGGATCCTTTCGCGCGCCAGCGCGGATATATCATGGCCATTCCCGCAACAAAGCCGCCGATATGGGCCCAATAGGCAACGCCACCTGTTTCGGGATCCGACCCAAAGCCGCCCAAAAATTGCATCGCGATCCAAATACCCAACACCACCCACGCGCGCAGTGTGAATATTTTGAAAAAGATAATGAAAATCAGAATGATATCGACGCGCGCCTTTGGGTAAAGCAATAGATAAGCCCCCATAACCCCCGCAACAGCCCCAGATGCGCCAATCACTGGGAAATCGGACATGGGTGCGATCGCGTATTGTGCCAGGTTCGCCAAAATGCCAGTGCCGAGGTAAAACCCGAGGAACTTCGCGCGTCCTAGCTCGTCTTCTATGTTGTCACCAAAAATGTAGAGAAACAGCATATTCCCAAGCAGATGCATGACGCCGCCATGCAAGAATATGGAGGTTAACAAACCTGCCTGTCCATAACCCTGACTGATAAATTCGGGCACCATTGCCCAATTGGTCAGCAGAGCATTCATATATCGCGCGTTATCGAGTTCTGCCCAATAGGTCAGAAATATCAGAACATTCAGAACGATAAGAGCGTATGTGACAATAGGCGTGCGGCCAGAGGGATTGTGATCACGAAACGGGAACATACGTAAGATTTGGCTGTTTCAGTCACTTGCGTCAAGGATTTGAAACGTTGAAATTTATGTTTTGCGTTCCATGAAACACTTTCACGGCACATCCGCTTTGAATCCCCTTTACACCGCATCAACTATCGCTATGTTCGCCACACCCAACACGTGCCCGCGTGGTGGAATGGTAGACACAAGAGACTTAAAATCTCTGGGCTTAGTAGGCCGTGCCGGTTCGAGTCCGGCCGCGGGTACCACGTGTTGGGTGATTTTTCCTTTAAAACAAAGCATGCTTGGCTTATCCTTTGAAAAAGGGAACTCAAAAGGGGTCAAAAAGGAACTCTTTTGGGTCTAAAACTTGACGGCTTCAGCTGCTAGCGATCACGCTCTCACATTTTTTCTGAAAAAGTTCGCCCCAGTTTTCACCATGCATTAGCACTATAAATTTCTCTGATGAAATTTGTGGATCAAAGCAGATTTGTAGAAGAATCAAATTTGATCTGTCATTAAGTCTAGTGTTGCATCTTTTGCGCGTTTTAAGTGACTTTCCATTTCTGCTTCACTTAGCTTCAATTCTCCAATCATCATTGCATTCAAAATACGCTCGTGCTCAACCCAACTTTGTTCTGCAGGTACGCTCGTATTTACGACTAAGCCTATAGCTCTGCGAATGTGAAACCAATTCGTGTTCATTGCAGCAATTAGTGTAGAGTTTTTGGTCCAGTTATAAATCATTTGATGAAAGTTAAAATCAGCGGCTATTTGTTCTTTCAAATCGCCTGATTTTACAGCACTCCAACCACGTTCCAATGCTTGTGCTGCTTCTAAATTAGCTGTTTCTGGCATTCGTTTGAAGGCTAACTGAATTGCAAACGGTTCAATAGCGCTTCTAAATTCATAAATTGAGTTAAAGTGATCTAGGTTAATTGGCGATACAATGACACCCCTTCGTCCAGTCTCCTCAACAAAACCATTAGACTTGAGTATCGAAATAGCGCTGTTAATCGGTTGTCTGG
>JAAEZW010000052.1 GCA_018222665.1 Paracoccaceae bacterium | reverse complement strand
TAGAGGGGCTTCTAAACTCAACAAAAATCACACGCAACCCCTAAAATACAAAAAAGTGCCTTACACAGTAAAAAAATTTAAAGCCCTATTCGGCTCTAGTGGGTGTATGAATTTTATCCACAAAATATAGGAGTTATCCACAGAAAAGGGCTGCCCAAATGGGCAGCCCCTTGTTTATTTGTGCGAAACATTACTGCGCCAAATACTTTTTGTTGTTCGCATGGCGATTTGCCAGCTTGCGTCCCTGGCATCCCGATAGAATTGGGCGCATAGGATCAGGCAAACGATCATAATCTATGCTCGCCAGCTCTGGGAATAGGTGCAAAATTTCGACCCGCGCCGCAGAATCAACTGTTTTCAGCGCTTCCGGATCTGTGAACAGTGATTCCGTCTCTGCCACCCCCGCCACCACAGGCAGCCAAAGTCAACATCATGACCGATGACACGCAAAACCGAACCATAAAACCAATGCACCATGAAACACAAATTACACGGTAAATGTAGCATGGCACATAAGTCTTGACGAATTATTTCCGATCACATTTTCGCAATGATAGGTTCACATTACCGCAAAATGCCTCGGGTCAATTTATCCGATTTTATCCTGCGTCTTTGTGTCAAAATCAGATGCATCGTGACGTTCCCGCAATTGCTCATGCGGTTCACCCGATGTTCGATTGACCATCCGACCCCGTTTTACAGCGGGACGCGCATCCAGTTTTTCAGCCCATGCAACGACGTTTTTATAGGATGCAACATCCAAAAATCTGCCTGCATTATACTGACGCCCCAGCGCCAAATTACCGTACCACGGAAAAATGGCCATATCCGCGATGGTGTATTCATCCCCCGCAATAAAGGGGTTTTCGGCCAACTGTCTGTCCAAAACATCCAACTGACGTTTGACTTCCATGGAATAACGATCAATCGGATATTCCATTTTATACGGGGCATAGGAATAGAAATGGCCAAACCCACCACCCAAATACGGCGCGCTGCCCATTTGCCAGAACAGCCAGTTCATGCATTCAGTGCGTGCGGCCAAATCGGTTGGCAAAAACGCTCCGAATTTTTCCGCCAAATGGACCAAGATTGACCCGGATTCAAATACGCGCAACGGGGCATACCCCGAATAATCCACCAATGCAGGAATTTTTGAATTTGGATTGATGTCCACGAATCCACTTCCGAACTGGTCGCCTTTGCCGATGCTGATCAACCAGGCGTCATATTCCGCATCTTTGTAACCTGCTGCAAGCAGTTCTTCAAGCATCACGGTGACTTTGACGCCATTGGGTGTGCCCATTGAATATAGCTGAAACGGATGTTTGCCACGTGGCAATTCGGCGCCATGTGTGGCCCCTGCGATGGGGCGGTTTGTACTGGCGAAGGTCCCGCCATTGGGTTGTTCCCATGTCCAAACCTTGGGTGGAATGTATTCTGAATTCTCTGTCATAATGAACGTCTTCTTCCTGCTGGCATCCCAGCCTTATTCAGCGGTCCAACCGCCATCCACTAATAATGATGTGCCAGTGATCATTGCCGCCGCATCGCTTGCCAAAAAGACGGCAGCGCCCATGATATCCTCAACCTGACCAACGCGGTTTAACTTGATTTGACGTTCGACCCAGGCCCGCTTTTCAGGATCATTAAATGTGGCCTGTGTTAGTTCAGTCAGGATGAATGTGGGGCAAATTGTATTGACGCGAATGTCGTGTTTGCCAAATTCAATCGCCATCGTCTTGGTAAAACCTTCGACGGCATGTTTGGTCGCACAATAAACCGCGCGGTCAATGCCGCCCACATGTGCCATCTGGGATGAAATATTCATCAATGACCCGCTGCGGCCGGCTGCGATCAATCCCTTTGCCACCGCTTGGGTCAGAAAATATGCGCCTTTGACATTCAAGTCAGAAACCGCGTCGAAATCGGGTTCCTTGGTGTAGACGGCCGGAGAATGCCGCGCAAGGCCCGCAGAGTTCAACAAAATATCAAAAGGACCCAACTCGGACACCAGTTGCTGGGTTTCTGGAATATTGGCCACATCCATAACCTGTGCGCGTGCGCTGTGGCCTGCATCCTGCAATTCGGCAACCAGTTGATCCAATGCATCTGCACGGCGTGCGGCAACCGTAACATGCGCACCCACTTCGGCAAGTGCCACAGCAGCGGCACGTCCAATCCCCGAACTGGCCCCTGTGATCAATGCCGTTTTCCCATCCAATCGGAATGAGGGTGTTTTTGGCAACGCCATGCAATCTCTCCTGTCTGTTGGCCCAAATAACTTGGTTCTTAAATGTCACAATTTGCGAACGAACTGCTCCGCCTTCCGTGACAGTATAGATGTACAAACCCCTCTATAGTTCAAGGGCGATGTTTAATTTTAGTACTGTGTTTTTTGTCACGATTTTGTGCGCCGCCCCTTGGAACTATAAAAGTAAGGATACTGTGATGAAACGATATCATCCAATCCTGGTCGTGATCCATTGGGTCATGCTGGTTTTAATTGTTATGGCATGGACCTCGGGTCAATTTGTGCTGGAACATACGCCCAATTCAGATCCAGGAAAAATTGATGCATTGCGGATGCATATGATCGTTGGCCTAATTGCGGGCGCTCTCTTAATCCTGCGCTTGATCACCAAATTGCGCAGCGAACAGCCGCCGCACGCAAAAACAGGCAGCGCACTCTTTGACAAAGCAGGCGTTTGGGCACCTTGGGCATTTTACGTGGTTATCCTACTGATCGTGGCCAGCGGAATGGGTACAGCGGTCTTCGCGGGTCTAATCGAGATTGTGTTCCAAGGCTCTGGCGCACCGCTGCCTGCAAATTTTGATGATGTCCCCCCATTGGGCGCCCATGAATTTGTGGCCGCAATCCTGTTTCTCTTGGTTATTGGGCATGTGGCTGCCGCACTTTATCATCAATATTGGCTAAAGGATGGGCTATTTTCACGCATGTAGTTTGGCAAACGGTCCTAAAATTACGATGGTCACCCCAAAATGCGGGGTGGCCATATATTCAATACGACATCGCCGCCTTGTGGTTCAGTTCGCGCATTGTTAGCTTTGCGAAAACTGAATAACACAGCGACCCCATATGACACGCAATCCCACAAACGCACTTCGATCAGCATTTCAGGCAGCGATTGATCAGGCCGATCCCGAAGCCGCAGTCGCGCGTCATATGATCGCTCGGCCATACAACACGAATGGCCGTGTGATTGTTATTGCCGCGGGCAAAGCGGCGCCTGCGATGCTGCGCGGTGCAATGGCGCAGTTGGGACCAGATATCGAGGCCCTGTGTGTGACGCATAAAGAAAACCAAGATCGCATTGAAAACATCCCGTTTTTCAACAGCGGTCATCCAATTCCCGACGATGTTGGGTTAGAAGCCACACAAAAAATCGCCGAAGTTTTGGCTGACACGACAGCAGATGATCATGTAATCGCACTTATTTCAGGCGGGGCCTCTGCCCTGCTGCCTGCCCCTGCACAGGGGATCAGCCTAGCTGATAAACAGGCGTTGAACGCTGCACTTCTGGCCAGTGGGTTGGATATCGTCGAAATGAACATGATCCGTCAGCAGGTCTCGACATTAAAAGGCGGCGGTTTACTGCGTCAGGCGGCACCTGCGCCTGTATCGGCCTATATCCTCTCGGATGTGGTGGGCGATGATCTGCGCGCCATCGCAAGCGGCCCAACGGTTGCCCCACTGGGCACAAAAACATCTGCACGCGACCGCCTGCAGCAAGTTGGCGCTTGGGACACCTTGCCCACATCTATTCAGACCCACCTACAAGGGCCAGATGTAAACGACGACCTGCCGAATGCGTCCAACACCTTGGTTGGCAGCAATCCACAAAGTGTCGAGGCGGCGGCCGCGCATCTGCGCTCGGAGTTTAACGTGATCGCGATAGATGAACCCCTGGTTGGGGATGTCGGCACGGCGGCAGAAAAAATTATCGCCGCGCTGGATAATCACTTACCCGTCAGCGCAGCCACCGCAATTGTGTGGGGGGGCGAAACCACCGTTCAACTGCGGGGGGATGGACGCGGCGGTCGCAATCAGGAATTGGCCCTGCTGGTTGCACGACATCTGAACGCGCGAAATCCATCGCAAACGGTTCATTTTTTGTCAGGTGGAACAGACGGACGGGATGGCCCAACGGATGCGGCGGGTGCGATTGTGGATGCCGGCACATGGCCACGCATCACAGATGCGGGTTTGGACCCTGCGGCTCTGTTGGCAAACAATGACAGCTATGCCGCATTGCAAGCCTCGGATGATTTATTGATCACAGGTGCGACAGGCACGAATGTCGCCGATATCCAAATCCTGATGATTCAACCCTAAATCACAAGCCCTAGATACCATCAACGTGATCCAGCGATACATCTGACAGTAAGGCAAGTAAGTGTTGAACATATTGCCGTAAATCCCGCAGCGCGATCCCATCCCCTAAAACATGATCGGGCACATCAGGCACACGCAAAATGATGCGGCGCCATTCATGTACAATGGACAATCGCAACACGACCCGATCCAAATCAGAAAGGTTGGAAATCTGCGGCAGCGTTTGCAAACGCCGAAGTAAATTTTTAGCAGCGTTACGTACGTCTTGATCCACTAAACGATCCACCATCCATTGGGGTAAAGGATGATCCAGCGGCACGTTCATTGCGCCCTTGTGTTCCTGTGCAACCAAACACATGCCCGACAAAATGCGCAATCCATCAGGTGCGGCAGACCCCGGATCATAAAGCGCCATCCAAAGCGGGCGATCAAAGGTATCCCCATAGATGCGCGGTGCGGCCGCTCGGCTAAGTTTGCGGCCCTTGTTCGTCAGGCGATAATGGCTTTCGCGGCCAAATTTGGCGCTTTCCAACCAGTCCTCTTTGCGCAAGCGATGCAACGCGACACGGGTTGCCTCGGGCTTTACCCCGATTTCCGCGGTCAACCGATTTAGGGTGCGCGAACTAATATAACGATCATCCTCGCGCGCCAAATCGCCAAAAATCGTTACGATGAACGACCATACCCTTGGGGGATCCCCGCCCAAGATATGCGCAACACTTGGGGTCATCGAGCGCCTGAATGTTCAAATGCGTTCATGGTCAGCAATTGATATTCTGCGGCGATCTCATCATCTTGGTTCAGAATGCGCACATGCCAACGCACCTCACCATAGGTGTCGGTACGCGGTGTTTTCGCCATAACGGTCAGGGCCACGTGAATTTTTTCACCCGCCGTGACAGGTTTCATGAACCGCAATTCGTCCAATCCGGTGTTTGCCAAAACGGGCCCCTCATCTGGATCAACGAACAGGCCTGCCGCAAAACTAAGGAGTAGATACCCATGCGCGACGCGATCGGGGAAAAACGGATTTCGTTTGGCGGCCTCGGCGTCCATATGGGCGTAAAACGTGTCCCCCGTGAAATGCGCAAATGTTTCGATATCATCAATCGTGATTTCGCGTTCTGGGGTGATCAATTGTTCGCCCAGAGTGAGTTGATGATAACTGCGGCGGAAGGGGTGATCAGGTGTCGGAGTAGGCGTTGCATTTGGCACATAGCGTTGCATGATTTCGGACAGGATGTCAGGCGTGCCCTGAATGGCGGTGCGCTGCATATAGGACATGACACCGCGCACACCGCCCAATTCCTCGCCCCCGCCTGCGCGGCCTGGACCCCCGTGCACCAAATGCGGCATGGGCGATCCGTGGCCTGTGCTTTCCTTGGCCGAGGTTGCGTTGTTGAAATAAAGACGTCCGTGATAGGCGGCAGAGCCCAAAACCATGTCCCGTGCAAACCCAGCGTCCGCGGTAAAGACAGAGGCCACCAATGAGCCTTGTCCGCGGTTCAACAACTGACTGGCGTGACCCGCATCACGGTATCCCATCAGGGTTGAAACAGGGCCAAACGCCTCAATATCATGGACGGCCTGCGCCTGATCAGGGGTTTCGCATCTGAACAAATGGGGCGCGACAAAGGCGCCTTTTTCGGCATCCGCATCAATTACCACAGGCATATCGCCTTCGCCAAAAACACACTCAGCCTCGGCCCCGATTTGGGCGGCCTTTTCCAACACGTCGCGCCGTTGTGATAGGGATACCAAGGCGCCCATGCGCGTATCAGGATGTCGGGGATTGCCGATGAGGGTATTTGCCAACCGTTCGATCAATGCCGCCTGAACAAAGTCCAAGAGATGATCAGGCACCATGACACGGCGCACGGCGGTACATTTCTGCCCCGCCTTCACCGTGATTTCACGATGCACCTCTTTCACGAACAGATCAAATTCGGCCGATCCCACAGTCACATCGACCCCTAGGACCGAGGCATTCAGACTGTCTTGTTCCGCCATAAAATGAACCGCGTTTCGAATTAACGCAGGATGCGTGCGCAGGTGACGACCTGTCGCCTCCGACCCTGTAAAACTAACCACATCTTGGCCGCCTAAATGATCCAGCAGGTTACCCAAATCCCCTGTGATCAACTGAACCGCGCCTGCGGGCAACAATCCCGATGCAATGATCATTTGAAAGGCCAGTTCCGTCACCTGACAGGTCGCTGTTGCGGGTTTCACAATCACGGGCATCCCCGCCAAAAGCGCGGGCGCCATTTTTTCCAACATGCCCCAAACGGGGAAATTGAACGCATTGATGTGAACGGCAACACCCAATTTTGGGGTGCAAATATGTTGTCCCACGAACTGTCCACTACGGGAAAGTTGTTCAACCTGACCATCGACATAGACATGCGCATTTGGCATTTCCCGCCGCCCTTTTGACGCGATGACCAGCATCGTGCCAATCCCGCCATCGACGTCAATCATATGATCCTTTAGCGTAGCGCCCGTTGCATAGGATGCCTCATAAAGCGCATCTTTTTGTTCGGAGAGAGAAAGGGCCAAGGCCTTTAACATCTTTGCGCGTTCATGAAACGTCATGGCGCGTAATGCAGGTCCACCTACAGATTTGGCATAGTCCACCATTGCCGCACGATCAAAACCCAGTGACCCCGCAACCCCGATCTGAGATCCATCAACTGCATCGAAAACACCGCGTGCGCTGCTGTCTGGACCAACCCAATCCCCGCAAACGAAACTTTGGATATCACGCATTTTGGAACTCCTCTCTCATGCTCGTTTAATAATTGACCACTTGGTCGGCTTATGCAACGATCAATCTAACTTTGATGAACGGAGCCTCATGTCGATGAGTGAAACAATCCAGTGTATCGACCACGACGGATGGTTTGAAATCACCCTGAACCGTCCTGATCGGCTGAACAGTTTTAATGAAGAAATGCACCTTGCCTTGCGGGATTGTCTGAACCGCGCACGCGATACATCTGTACGGGCGGTTTTGCTGACGGGTGCGGGTCGTGGATTTTGCGCAGGTCAGGATTTGGGGGATCGCGATCCGTCTAAGATGACAGGACCACCCGATTTGGGCGCAACCGTGCGCACTTTTTATGCGCCCCTGGTCAAACAAATTCGCGACCTTCCCTGCCCTGTTGTTTGCGCTGTGAATGGGGTTGCGGCGGGGGCTGGGGCAAACCTTGCACTGGCCTGCGACATCGTATTGGCGGCGAAAAGTGCGAAATTCATTCAATCCTTTGCCAAGGTTGGATTGATCCCTGACACAGGGGGAAGTTGGCATTTGCCGCACCTGATTGGCGAAGCGCGCGCCAAAGGATTGGCCATGACCGCAGAACCCCTAAGCGCCGAAAAAGCGGAAGCGTGGGGTATGATCTGGAAATCTGTGGAAGACGCAGAATTGATGCAGGTTGCCCGCGACATGACCGCAGGATTTGCCAAGGGGCCGACACTGGGCCTTGCCCTGACGAAAGAGGCGATACAGACATCATGGGACAGTGATCTATTGACCCACATCGACAAAGAGGCCGACTACATGAAACGCTGCGGGGAAAGCGCGGATTACGCCGAAGGTGTCAGTGCCTTTTTGCAAAAACGCGCAGCCGCATTCAAAGGACGCTGATCATGACCCCCAAGGAACGCGCCGAAAAATCCGCCGCAGCCATGTGGGACAATGATAAAGCGTCCAAATGGGTTGGCATGGCCATCACAAATGTGGACGAAGGTGTCGCCACCCTTGAATTGCAGGTACAGGATCATCACTGCAACGGCCATGGCATCTGTCACGGCGGGGTGATTTTCACCCTTGCTGACAGCGCCTTCGCCTTTGCCTGTAACAGCCGCAATCAGGCCACTGTCGCCCAGCACAACACCATCAGCTATATCGCACCGGGTCAATTGGGCGAGACACTAAGCGCGCATGCACGTGAAGTATCGCTCCGCGGGCGCAGTGGGATTTATGACGTCACAGTCACCAATCAAAATAACACAACAATTGCCGAATTCCGCGGGATGAGCCGCGCGATCAAGGGTAAGTTGTTTCAAGAATAAGAACAGGGAACACACCACATGAAGGATTTAACACCAGCTAAATCGGACCTTGATCCGATCGAAATCGCATCCATCGACGAAATTCGCGCGTTGCAATTGGACCGTTTGAAATGGTCTTTGCGTCATGCATATGACAATGTGGCGATGTATCGCGAACGCTTTGATGCGGCGGGCGTGCATCCTGATGATGTGACTGATCTGTCTGATTTGGCGAAATTCCCGTTTACCTACAAAAACGATCTGCGCGATCACTATCCTTTTGGCATGTTTGCGGTGCCTGATGAGAAAATCATTCGTGTGCATGCCTCTTCTGGGACAACGGGCAAACCCACGGTGGTTGGATATACGAAGCACGACATTGATATTTGGGCCGATTTGGTGGCGCGATCTTTGCGCGCATCAGGGGTGCAGGCCGGTGATTTGGTGCATTGTGCCTATGGGTATGGATTGTTCACAGGCGGGCTTGGGGCGCATTACGGCATCGAACGTTTGGGCGCGCGTGTGGTTCCGATGGGCGGGGGCCAGACCGAAAAACAAATCACCCTGATCGAAGACTTCAAACCCAAGGCGATCATGGTGACCCCATCCTATATGTTGAATATACTTGAGGCCTATCGCGCCGCGGGGTTAGACCCGCGTGCCACATCCCTGCAGGTGGGTATATTCGGTGCAGAACCATGGACTAATTCCATGCGCGAAGAAATTGAACAGGCCTTTGATATGCATGCGGTTGATATCTATGGCCTGTCCGAGGTGATGGGCCCAGGGGTTGCCAATGAATGTGTGGAAACCAAAGATGGCCTACACCTGTGGGAGGATCATTTTTATCCTGAAATCATCGACCCTGAAACGGGCGAGGTTTTGCCCGACGGATCAGAGGGGGAATTGGTGTTCACATCCCTCACCAAAGAGGGCATGCCGATGATCCGCTATCGCACACGCGATCTGACACGCCTGCTGCCTGGCACCGCGCGTAGCATGCGACGGATTGAAAAAATCACAGGGCGTTCGGACGATATGATCATCCTGCGCGGGGTGAATGTGTTCCCCACGCAGATCGAGGAACAGGTCATGGCCACCACTGGTTTGGCCCCCTATTATCAAATCGAGCTGGTGAAAGAGGGGCGCATGGACGCCATGCATGTCCATGTCGAGGCCCTGCCCGATGCCGCAACAGAGGCAGAACGTGCCGAGGCCGCATCCACGCTGAACAAGCGGATCAAGGATATTGTGGGCGTATCAACCAAGATCACCGTGGGCGATCCAGGCACGGTTGAACGCTCGCAAGGCAAAGCCCGCCGTGTTGTAGATAATCGTTAATGTCATGGTCCGCACGATTGCCAAAGATTATGACGCCAAACGCGACAAAATCCTGACCGCCGCAGCAGGGGTATTTGCCGAGCGTGGC
>JAAEZW010000481.1 GCA_018222665.1 Paracoccaceae bacterium | reverse complement strand
ATTCGTGAGGATAGATGAATTGCACCTTTTGATGTCAGCGAAACCAACATCTTCACCTCAAGACACCCACTGGGGTAAAGTCAGTCTTGCGCTTTGCGCGGGGCTGTTTGTGGCGATGCAGGTTGGCAAACTTGGGCCTGCGATCCCTGTGTTGCGCGATGATTTGGGCCTGTCGCTGGTGGATGCGGGTTACGCCCTGTCGATTTTTACGTTGCTTGCCATTTTTCTGGCGGTTCCGCTCGGTGCATTTAGTACGTTTTTCGGGCGCCGTAGTATGATTGTTTTGGGGATCATATCCGTAATGATTGGAACCCTTGGGTCCACGGTGATCACGCAGCCGTGGATGTTTTTGGTCCTGCGCGCGATTGAGGGGTTTGGCTTTATCGCGATTGCGGTAAACATTCCTGCGTTCATAACGCATTTGGCGGCCCCACAGGATCGGACGCGCGCCTTGGGGGTGTGGAGCATTTATATGCCAACGGGCATGGCATTTGCGCTGCTGGTTTCAACGCCGTTTTTAACGCAGATCGGCTGGCGCGGTTTGTGGATTGTTATGTTTTTATTGGCAATTCCATTGCTGATTGGGCTTTGGTGGGCGTTGGAGGAACCAAGCGCGCAACAGACCCGCGAACCGCGTGCCGTCGCTCGTATGGTTGCCAGCAGCTATCGCGCGCCGGGGCTATTGATGGTTGGCGCCTGCTTTGGGGTTTATACCTTTCAATGGGTGACGATTATGCAGTGGCTGCCCAGTTTCCTGAATGAAGAGGTGGGGTTGACCCTAGAACACGCCATTTATTTCACGGCGGCTGTGGTGTTTATGAATGGGCCTGGGTGCTATGTCGGGGTTCGGTTTGCAGCGCGGGGTGTGACATCATCCACATTGATCATCATTGGGGCTGTGACGATGGCGGTTCTGACCTTTGCCATATTTGGTGCAAAGGTGCCGCCCGCGATGCGCCTGATCCTCTGTATGATTTATTCCTTCATCGGCGGGTTTATCCCCGCAAACCTATTCCTATTGGTGCCGCAATACGCGCCAGATTTACGACATGTCAGCATTGGAAATGGCATATTGATGCAAGGCTCAGCCGTGGGCCAAACCCTGGGCGCGCCCATCGTTGCGGTCTTGGTCACCCAAGCAGGGGGCGATTGGGGCGCTGCAATCTGGCCGATGCTGGTGATGTCGGGGTGTGTTTTCCTGTTGGGATATTTTGGGTTTCGCAGATCAAATTTGTAATCTGGTTGTTGATCGCAAGGCACACTTGCGCCAAGCTGTCTGAAAAGACCAAAGGACACAGCATGATTGAAGAGCCAAAACTGATCAGAATAAAACGCAATACACCACGTCCCACGGCGGCGCACATCGCGGTATTGAGAACTGTGCCCACTGGGGTTGTCAATGACGCACTATGGGGACGCGGGGCGCTGCATAAGGATATTAAACCTGTGGATCCCTATGGTCAGATGGGTGCACATGCGGTGGGTGCTGCCTTAACCGTGGAAACGGGG
>JAAEZW010000051.1 GCA_018222665.1 Paracoccaceae bacterium | reverse complement strand
CTTCAGCGAACATAACTGCGGTGTGGTTGGGTGTTATGATCGGTTTGAATATCCAAACATCCTTCCTGACACCACCGTTTGGATTTGCGCTATTCTATTTGAGGGGCGTGGCTCCTGCGGTTGTGAAAACAATCCAGATGTATCGCGGAGTTGTGGCCTTTATCACATTGCAGTTGATCGCATTGGTCATCGTGGGCCTATATCCGCCATTGGTGAACTATCTGCCCAACCGCTCTAGCCTTTTGTCAGAGGCGGCACCGCCCCCGCGTAACCCGCGTTTGCAGTTCTGCTTGGATCAATTCGTTGCGGATGCGATTGCCGCGGATCAAGGTGCAACCATGGCGGCGATCAATGCGGCAAAAACCATCAATGTGGACGGCATGCCAAAATTCGTCGGCAAATCAATCGAGGGTTCAACCGAGTCCGCGGAAGAGGCGTTGGCCGCATTGGCAGGCATTCGAACCGCAGCAGACGCTGTTAAGGATGCCGAAGCAGGATATCGCCCACAGCTGACATTGGTGCGCGGTTTGGAAAAACAAATTCGCAACATCGCAGAGCACCGTGACAAACTGGCAAAACAAGCCAGCCGCATGAACGCGGACAATCCAGAACGTGCCGAAATCGAAGCAGAAGTCGCACATATGTCGGACGAAATTGCATTATTGGAATCACAAATTCCAGACAGCTGGGAAGCCGCACATGACACGTTCAAAAAGCTGACTGACGCAGAATCCAACGCGCGCAATTCCTATCGCCGTTCGGGTGATACCGCATGGGAAGATGCGGCCATCATTTTGGCGGCATTGGATGCAACCCCTGCATTTATCTTGCTGGAAAGTGATCTGAACGCATTGCGTCCTGTTTTAGAAACCGCTGATTTCGAAGTTGCCGAAGATGCGGCCAAAGCGCTGGAACGTTCATTCCGCGAACTAGAAGGTGCGGATGATGTCAAAAAGGCACTTGGCAAAGCGAAAAAAGCCATGAGCAAACGCACGAAAGATCGTGAGACTGCTTTGAAAGAATATGAAAAAGCGCTTGCGGCCTATGCAGATCAACTGGTTTGGCGTGCCGCTGCCGAAACGCAAGTGCGACCAGGTGTCGAAGCCTATCTGAATGCGATCAAAGGCAACATTGGTGCGCGTTCGCAAGAGGATCTGACACGTGAACAGGCGCTGTTCCTTGCGTCCTGTACATCACACCACAAGGATCTATCGCTGAACTTCTAAGGCGATATATATCGTCAGAATAAAGGGCGGCCCATGGGTCGCCCTTTTTCATTCCCACATCACTGTTTGCCTCATGGCTCCCTTGATTTCATCTAAAAATTCTATAAATCTCAGGAACCACTTTGTGATGAGCTTTGAATGATCCAGTATTCCTTAAAATGCGAAAACAATCACAGTTTTGATAGCTGGTTCGCCTCGGCGGATGCCTATGATAAATTGGTCGACAATGGTATGGTATCTTGTGCTGTTTGCGGATCAACCAAGGTCAGCAAAGCGATCATGGCGCCGCGTGTGCGCACCACCAAGGGAAAAAAGGCACCGGTCGCCCCAACATTGCCCACCGAAAAATCCGCAGCGGAACAGGCCATTGCCGAAATGCGGGCGCAGGTGGAACAAAATTCAGAATACGTCGGGACGAATTTCGCCACAGAGGCACGTTCGATGCATTTGGGGGACGCCCCCGAACGCGCCATTTATGGCGAGGCAAAACCAGAAGAGGCCAAATCCCTGATCGAAGATGGGATACCCGTGACCCCCCTGCCCTTTATGCCGACACGCAAATCCAACTGACGTCATCGTGCGTGAATTGCGCGCAACACACCAAATTCGCGCCAGTTGCCCTTGTATTGCCGTGAGGTTGCGCATAAACCCCCCACAACTTTGATCAAAGGGAAAGTTATGCCCGTACTTGTTATGAAATTCGGTGGTACGTCTGTTGCCACCCTAGATCGCATCAAACGCGCAGCAAAACGCGTCGCTCTTGAGGTTGCTAAAGGATATGACGTGATCGTCATCGTTTCTGCGATGTCTGGCAAAACGAATGAATTGGTGGGCTGGGTCAATGAAACATCCCCCCTTTATGATGCCCGTGAATATGATGCTGTGGTTTCGTCTGGTGAAAATGTGACAGCCGGCTTGATGGCGTTGACGCTGCAGGAAATGGATGTGCCTGCCCGCAGTTGGCAAGGATGGCAGGTACCTGTGAAAACCACATCCGCCCATTCATCCGCACGGATTGAAGAAATCCCAAGCGATAACATCATGGCCAAATTTGGCGAAGGAATGAAGGTTGCGGTTGTGGCGGGTTTCCAAGGGATCTCGCCCGAAGGCCGCATCACAACATTGGGACGCGGTGGATCTGATACAACTGCCGTTGCCTTTGCCGCGGCCTTTGATGCGGAACGCTGTGACATCTATACAGACGTAGACGGCGTTTACACGACCGATCCGCGCATTGCAGAAAAGGCACGCAAGCTGGACAAAATCAGCTTTGAAGAAATGTTGGAACTGGCCTCGCTTGGGGCCAAAGTATTGCAAACACGTTCGGTCGAATTGGCCATGCGTTACAAAGTGAAATTGCGGGTTCTTTCCAGTTTTGAAGAACCCTCAGACACAGCAGGCACACTTGTCTGCGATGAGGAGGAAATCATGGAATCCAATGTGGTCTCTGGCATCGCCTATTCCCGCGATGAGGCAAAAATGACACTTCAATCTGTTGAGGACCGTCCTGGCATTGCAGCGGCAATCTTTGGACCGCTGTCAAATGCGGGCATAAACGTTGACATGATCATCCAAAATATCGCCGAAGAAGGTCGCACGGATATGACGTTTTCCTGTCCGACGGATCAGGTGATACGCGCTGAAAAAGCATTGAATGATGCCAAAGCCGCAGGCGAATTAAATTTTTCCGATTTGATCGCGGATACCAATGTGGCGAAAATCTCGGCAGTTGGGATTGGCATGCGCTCGCAATCGGGTGTTGCGGCCAAAATGTTCCAAACCTTATCAGACGAAGGTATTAATATTAAGGTCATCGCAACCTCAGAAATCAAAATTTCTGTGCTTGTTGATCGAAAATACATGGAACTTGCCGTTCAATCCCTGCATGATGCCTTTGAACTAGAAAAGGCATAAGGCACAGACAGAATGTCAAAACGCTCTGGCAGCAACAGCCGCGCCCTCTTGGGACGGCTGCGCGACACCATGGCCTCTCAGGCCAAGGGACAAGAGCGTCTTGACACCATCACGCATCTGATCGCGGATTCAATGGGGACCGAGGTGTGCTCGATCTACCTGTTTCGTGATACCGACACTCTGGAACTGTGTGCCACCGAAGGTTTGAACCGCGATGCGGTCCACCAAACTCGGATGAAACTGGGCGAAGGTTTGGTGGGCCGCGTGGCCAAATCAAACAAAATCGTCAATACCGCTGATGCCCCTTCGGCCAAAGGGTTTCGGTATATGCCCGAAACAGGGGAAGAGATTTATTCATCCTTCCTTGGCATTCCGATCCAACGCTTGGGTGAAAAGCTTGGGGTTTTGGTTGTGCAATCAAAACTGGCGCGTGAATTCACTTCCGATGAAATCTATGCTCTAGAAGTGGTCGCCATGGTCATTGCGGAAATGACAGAATTAGGTGCCTTTGTCGGCGAGGAAACAGGGCTTAAGGCACTGCACCAACAGGCGGTTATGATCCGTGGCGCCACCGCCCAAGAAGGTGCAGCCCAAGGCAACGTGTGGCTGCATGAACCGCGGGTCGTCGTCACAAACCTAGTGACCGAGGACCCAGAGGCCGAAAAACAACGTCTGCGCGACTGTGTTGAAACACTGCGAGCGCATATTGATAGCATGTTTGAAACGGTTCAATCGGGCGACAAAGAACAGCTAGAGGTGTTAGAAGCCTACAAAATGTTCGCCAATTCGCGCGGATGGATGCGGCGTATGGAAACGGACATCGACAGCGGCCTATCAGCCGAAGCTGCCGTGGAAAAAGAACAATCAACCGCACGCGCCCGTTTGGAACAAGCAACCGATGCCTATATGCGGGACCGTTTGCATGATTTGGACGACCTTTCAAATCGCTTGCTGCGCATATTGACAGGACAGGGCAAAGAAACGGGTGCAGATATGCCCGCTGATCCAATCCTCATTGCATCCAATATCGGCCCCGCTGAATTGTTGGATTATGGGCGCAGCCTGAAGGGCATCGTTCTGGAAGAGGGATCAGTGGGCAGCCACGCAACCATCGTGGCCCGGGCCTTAGCGATACCGTTGGTTATCCGCGCCAAAAACATCACGACCGAGGCATTGAACGGGGATCGTATTTTGGTGGATGGCGATCAGGGGATTGTGCACCTGCGTCCTGATGAAATGGTTGCCAATGCCTTTCGTGATAAAATCGCGATGGAGGCCGAAGCGCAAGAACGCTACAGCGCGATCCGTGATGATGCGACTGTAACAAAGGATGGCACACACCTATCGCTTGTTATGAACGCAGGCTTAATGGCGGACCTGCCCAGCCTAAATCATTCAGGTGCCGAAGGCGTGGGTTTATTTAGAACGGAACTACAGTTCCTCGTGCGTTCGAAAATGCCACAACGTAGCGAGCTGAGCTCTCTTTACAAACGTGTGATGGATGCAGCCGATGGAAAACGCGTGGTGTTTCGCACGCTGGACATTGGTTCGGATAAGGTTCTGTCATACCTTCCCCACGTAGAAGAGCCAAATCCCGCCCTTGGTTGGCGTGCGATCCGCGTTGGATTGGACCGCCCAAGTGTTCTGCGCATGCAGCTGCAGGCGCTCTTGCGCGCCGCAGAAGGTCGACCATTATCGGTGATGTTCCCCTTTGTTGCGCAAATGAACGAATTTGACCAAGCGCGCGCGGAAATGGACAAGGCCATTGAACGCGAAGTCAGGTTGGGCCACCCCATACCTGAAAGCATGGAAATTGGAGCAATGCTGGAAACACCGTCATTAGCGTTTGCGCCAAAGCGCTTTTATGAAACGGTCGATTTTTTATCGATCGGTGGAAATGATCTAAAACAATTCTTTTTCGCAGCCGATCGTGAAAACGAATTGGTGCGCAGACGCTATGATACCTTGAATCTAAGCTTCCTCAGCTTCCTGCAACAAATATCCGAACGATGCGCGGAAACGGCGACCAGATTATCGTTTTGTGGCGAAGATGCAGGGCGCCCAGTCGAGGCCACAGCTTTTGCCGCAATTGGTATTATAAATTTAAGCATGCGCCCGGCTTCTATTGGTCCTGTAAAACACATGTTGCTGCGAACCAATTTAAATGACATCCGCGACGCCATCAAACAGGCCCATGCCGAAGGCGTGCAATCTGCTAGACCCTATATATTACAGGCACTTAGCGGAAAATAATCGTACATCAGCGTTTATACCCCCCCCAAATGAAATTGGTTACATAATTACAAAACCAATGAAAAAATCTAATACCACTTACCCTTTGGAGGGATGCACAAAGGATAGGATTCCACATACATTCGTATCAATAGAGATCGAAGGTAAGAACAATGTCATTAAAGGAGATCAAAAACCGCAACATATACTTGGCCGTCCAAAACTGGCCACAAGCCCCAGTCACCACCTCTGACGAAGCGCCCCAAGTTGATGAGGAGCAAAAGGCAGATACCCAATAGGATTTTTTGGGATTTTCGCTCGACGCCCTAGAGCACGATCCAGTTCTAAATCGTCAGATCAATGTCTTTCGCAAAGTCTATTTTCGCAGCGAACGCATCGCGGATAAAACATAAATGGAATATGTTCATGCAAAACAGTTGTCTACCCTTTTGGCCAAACAGATTTTGCAAGAATTGAAACTTGAAAAACAGCGTTTCACGCCCAATTAAACACGCTGGCGTGCGCCCCCTCCCCAAGGGCGCGCGCACGAATTATTGACCAAATTATGAAACTGACTGGACCATCCACGCTTCCTCGCCTATAAGCCAAGCCATGTTGAAAATGGTGGCACATATTATTCGAATTATATGCCCGGCACTCTGAATAAGAGTGACCGGGACAAGGCGTTTGAGCCATCGCGCCGCGTTTAACCTTTTCATATACATCACACCAGATTTGGGGGCAAAAACCATATGTGTGCCGAAACACCAGATTACAAAGATACGCTAAATCTTCCGCAAACCGATTTTCCAATGCGCGCAGGATTGCCAAAGCGTGAACCCGAATGGCTTGCCCGTTGGGAACGTTTGGGCGTCTATGACCGCCTTCGCGAAAAAGAGGGGCGTGCGCCATTTACGCTTCATGATGGCCCTCCTTATGCCAATGGACACCTGCACATCGGACATGCGCTGAACAAAATCCTAAAGGATATGGTTGTGCGCAGCCAACAAATGATGGGCAAAGATGCCCGTTACATCCCCGGTTGGGATTGCCACGGTCTGCCCATCGAATGGAAGATCGAAGAGCAATACCGCAAAAAAGGCAAAAACAAAGACGAAGTGAACGTCATCGATTTCCGCAAAGAATGCCGCAAATTCGCCGAAGGTTGGGTTGATATCCAGCGTTCCGAATTCCAACGCCTCGGCGTCACAGGCAAATGGGAAAACCCATATCTGACGATGAATTTCCATGCCGAACGCGTGATCGCAGAGGAATTCATGAAGTTCCTGATGAATGGTACGCTATATCAGGGATCAAAACCTGTGATGTGGTCGCCCATTGAAAAAACCGCCCTGGCCGAGGCCGAGGTGGAATATCACGACAAAGAAAGCCACACGATCTGGGTCAAATTCCGCGTCGTTGAAACAGGTGACGCCACATTGGACAGCGCCCATGTTGTGATCTGGACGACCACGCCTTGGACAATTCCGTCAAACAAAGCGGTCGTTTACGGCAGCGACATTTCCTATGGACTATATGAGGTCACAGGCCGCCCAGAAGAATGTTGGGCCACCATTGGGGATCGGTATATCTTGGCCGATAACTTGGCCGCGGATGTGATGGGCAAGGCGCGTTTGGATGACACCATGTATCGCCGTTTGTGCGATGTTACAAACGACGATCTAGCGAAAATCAAACTGACCCATCCGCTAAATGGTGCTGATGGATCGAACGGAGAATGGGACGACATTCGCGATTTCCGCGCGGCTGATTTCGTGACCGACACCGAAGGCACAGGTTTCGTGCACTGCGCCCCATCCCACGGGATGGAGGAATATGAACTTTATCGTGATTTGGGCATGCTGGAACAGGTCATCACCTATAACGTGATGGATGATGGATCCTTCCGTGCTGATCTGCCGTTTTTTGGCGGCAAATATATCCTGAACCGCAAGGGCGGCGAAGGGGATGCAAACAAAACAGTGATCGAAAAACTGATCGAAGTTGGCGGTTTGTTGGCCCGTGGCAAAATCAAACACAGCTATCCGCATTCATGGCGTTCAAAGGCGCCTGTGATCTATCGCAACACACCGCAATGGTTTGCCGCGATTGATCGCGTTGTTGGTGATAATCAGGACACTTATGGCAAAACGATCCGTGAACGTGCGCTGGCCTCAATCGACCAACTGGTGGAATGGACGCCAAAAACAGGCCGCAACCGCCTCTATTCTATGATCGAGGCGCGGCCTGATTGGGTATTGTCGCGGCAACGGGCCTGGGGTGTGCCCCTAACTTGTTTCACGAAAAACGGCGCGCTGCCCACCGATGCAGATTATCTGTTGCGCAACGAAGAGGTGAACGCCCGTATTGCCGAGGCCTTTGACGCCGATGGCGCAGACGTTTGGTACCAAGAGGGCGCCAAAAAACGCTTTCTAACAGGTATCGTTGATCCTGAAGCTTATGACCAAGTCTTTGATATCTTGGACGTTTGGTTTGACAGCGGATCAACACATGCCTTTGTTCTACGCGATCGTGACGATGGATCAGAGGATGGATTGGCCGACCTATATTTGGAAGGCACCGACCAACACCGTGGCTGGTTCCATTCGTCCATGTTGCAGGCCTGCGGCACCAAGGGACGCGCGCCCTATCGTGGAGTTTTGACGCACGGCTTTACGCTGGATGAAAAGGGCATGAAAATGTCCAAATCCTTGGGGAACACCATTGTTCCCGAACAGGTCGTCAAACAGTATGGCGCGGACATCTTACGTCTATGGGTGGCACAATCGGACTATTCCGCGGATCAACGCATCGGCCCAGAAATCCTAAAGGGTGTGGCAGACAGTTATCGCCGTTTGCGCAACACCATGCGTTTCATGCTGGGGTCGCTACATGATTTCACCGAGGCGGATCGCATTGATCCCGCCGATATGCCCGAATTGGAACGATGGGTTCTACACCGTCTGGCGGACTTGGATACCCGCGTGCGTGATGGCTATACCGCCTATGATTTCCAGGGTGTGTTCCAGACGATCTTTACTTTTGCCACGGTTGATCTGTCGGCCTTCTATTTTGATGTGCGCAAGGATGTGCTCTATTGCGATGGGGACACGGTCGAACGCCGCGCGGCGCGCACCGTTTTGGACATCCTATTCCACCGCCTAACAACATGGCTTGCGCCTGTCTTGGTCTTTACGATGGAAGAAGTGTGGTTGGAACGTTTTGGGGGCGAGGATAGCTCGGTCCACCTGATCGACATTCCAGAAACCCCCGCTGCGTGGTTAAACCCAGAGTTGGCCGAAAAATGGGCCATGATCCGACGCGTCCGCCGCGTCGTCACCGCCGCATTGGAAGTCCAGCGCACGGAAAAGGTAATCGGGGCAAGCCTTGAGGCCGCGCCTGTTCTTTACCTTGCGGATCAAGCGGTTAAGGATATTTTGGAACAGATGCCATTTGCGGATATCTGCATTACATCTGATCTGACCTTATCGACCGAGGCCGCACCCAGTGACGCGTTCACCATGGCAGAGATTGAGGGCATTGCCGTATCCTTCGTCAAGGCAGAGGGTGAAAAATGTGGACGCTGCTGGAAAATCCTGCCCGATGTGGGCACGCACAGCCACGCAGGGGTCTGCGGACGCTGTGACGAGGCATTAGCGTAAATTATCTGGGGGCCAAATTGGCCCCCATTTTTTATTTCAAGTTTGCAAACATTATGACCGTAGATAAAGGCTTTCTACACGGGCCTTTAGTTCACGGTTGAATTTGTCATAAGCTTTACCGATCTGCGCCTCGACCATGCGGATCAGAAAATTGCTTTTCTTTCCGTTCAACCCATCCTCTTGTTTGAATTTTGCGCGCCCATCGGGCAGCTCTTCTATCCGAAAAATGTGATGGCCATGACGCCCCAACATCGCATCCCCAGACCAACCAAAGGCACGTCCCTATTTGTAAACGATGACCTCATGCGTGAATTCCATCATCCCGCCTGTAATTGGACTTTTGAAATAGGCTGTTGATACTTCTCCCAGCGCCATGGGTTTGTTGACACCTTGAAACGATGAACTCCACTCGAGCAGTTTTTCAAAATCTGTCAACACGGCCCAAACCTGATCCGCCGTTGCATCAATTTCGATTTCTGTAAAAACGTGACTTTCTAATTCACTCATTATTTTGCATTCCCTTTACCTTTATTGGTTGGGCAAAGATGGGGACTGTGTAGGTTCAGGACAAGTCGACTTGGCGAATATCCACGTCACACGTTTCTGCACCAACACGACGAACCCTTGTACAGTTACCATTGCCTGCTAGGGTAAGGCCAAAACGAAGGGAGCGATTATGCCGAAATTTATTATGTCCTACTACATGGGCCCAAACCCACCCTCTTCCCCTAAAGAGGGCGCTGAACATATGGCGCGGTATCAGGAATGGATGATGAAACACCAAGATGCCTTGGTTGAGCCTGAAAACCCACTAATGAACAAACGACTAATCACAGAAAATGGTGTGGCCGACGGGGGCAAGCAGGGCTCCATGATGGGCTATGGCATTATTCAAGCCGACAGTATGGAGACGGCAGAGGCCATCGCCAAAACCAACCCATTTTTGGCAATGGGTGATATTGAACTTGCCCAAATTATGGAA
>JAAEZW010000480.1 GCA_018222665.1 Paracoccaceae bacterium | reverse complement strand
CGATCAGGCGTTCATTATCTTCGGTAATATCCAAGGCACGCTGTGCGCCCCGCGATCCTTTGTCGGCTTGCCTGCGCATTTTTCCGCGCGATGCGGCCGTCAGTGCCGTTTCAGAGCCCGAAAAAAATCCAGACAAAACCAACAGCAATAGGATTGCACCTGTGGTGGTCCAAAATGCACTGTCTAGGTTTATCAATTCTTGTTCCATCTAAGGCTCTCTCGGGTTAGCGTTAAACATAGCTTATGGGGATTAAACCCCGTCCGATCAAGGGGGGGGACGATGCGACAGGTGAATTTGGGGGATATTCAGGGTCCAATTTTGATCTTTGGTGGTGCCTATTCCAATTTGCAGGCAACGCAGGCCGTGATCGACTCAGCTCAGACGCACGGCATCCCTGTAGAACGCTGTATTTTTACGGGGGACAGCATCGCCTATTGCGGCAATCCATCCGAAACTCTGAACCTGCTGCGTGATTTTGGCTGTCCGATGATTAAGGGCAACTGTGAAATCGAATTGGCAGCGGGCAGTGACACCTGCGGGTGCGGGTTTGAGGCGGGCAGTACCTGTGATCTGCTGTCACTGGGCTGGTATGCTTTTGCAAGTCAAGAGGTCAGTACAGATCAACGTCAATTTATGGGTGCGCTGCCCGATCATTTGATTTTCACGCATTATGGCAATCGTTATTTCGTCCTGCATGGCGGTTTCAGTCATGTGTCCCAGTTTCTATTTCCAACAACGCCTAATCAAGACTTTATAAACGTAATCAGAGAGATAGAGAGTGACTTTCGCGTGTTCGACGGCGTTATCGCGGGCCATTCGGGAATTCCGTTTCAGAAATCCATCGCAGGTGTGACTTGGTTCAATAGCGGGGCAATTGGAATGCCCGCGCATAACGGAACATCGACAACATCCTATGGCATCTTGGATGCAGGGTCATTCACGATCCATGATCTGTCTTATGATCACCAAACAGCACAGAGTGCCATGATCAATGCCGGCTTGGATCAGGGCTATCACACAGCATTGGAAACAGGTTATTGGCCCTCGGAAGAGGTGTTGCCAATGGATTTGCGCCGTTTTGCCGATAATGGATGATGATCCATCACCAGATCACGCAAATGATCATCCAAAACATGCGTATAGATTTCCGTGGTGGATACATCCGCATGTCCCAGCAGGGTTTGGATCACCCGCAAATCCGCACCATTTGCCAATAGATGCGTGGCAAAGGCGTGTCGGATCGTGTGCGGGGTTACAGCATTTGCGTCAATACCCGCATGAACGGCCCAGTTTTTGATGTTTTGGTAAAACCAGTGGCGCGTTAAATGCCCCAGTTTCCCGCGTGAGGGAAATAGAAAGGGGGATGCATCATGCCCCTCATTCACTTTACATTCTTCCTCTCGATCGCGGTGATACAGCCATAGGGTCAAGGCCGCAGAGGCGGGTGGAGATAGGGGGACAATACGTTCTTTGTCGCCCTTTCCCTTTATCAACAAAAACTCTGGCTCACCGCGGCAGGCGGCGA
>JAAEZW010000479.1 GCA_018222665.1 Paracoccaceae bacterium | reverse complement strand
ATCGTCGTTTTCATCTGTGCATAGTCGATGCGGCGCGCAATCAATTCCTCAAACACTGTTATCACGACTTGTCGAATACGTTGATGCTTTTGGGCAAAACAACACTGGACACGGCGCAGCGGGTGCAGATCGTTTGCTCTCAACATAGCGATATAATTACCGCTCTACAAAATCGCGATCCTGCACAGGCAGCGCAGATGATGCGCATCCATATGCAAACCTCTCTTTCTCATCGCCTAAAGGCTTACCATGATCAACATTAATATCCTAAAAACACATTTAATCTGCATCACGGGGGCTGTGCTCTTCTTGGGGCTTGGGCTGCCTTTGCCATGGCTGTTTGGACCCCTTTTTGCCAGTTTGACTGCGGCAGTGGTTGGCGTTCAGCTTAAAACATGGAAACCACTCAATGATGGGATGCGTACCATTTTGGGGGTTGCGATTGGGGCGACTATTACTTCTTCGTTTTTCCTAAGTTTACCATCGCTTGTACCAACCTTGATCATGGTGCCACTATTAACCATTGGTATTGGGATCTGCGGCGTTTTGTATTTCAAAAAACTCCTGAACTATGATTTTCCAACCGCCTATTATGCATCGATGCCAGGTGGATTACAGGATATGATCCTCTTTGGTGAAGAGGCAGGCGCGAATGTGCGCGCGATCTCGCTCATCCATGCGACACGGGTATTGATCATTGTGATCACGCTACCTTTGATCCTGACACAATTGTGGGACGTGAATTTGATGGAAGCACCTGGAGCTATGGCCCGTGAAGCGGGGGCATCGCAGATCATCATTTTAGCCTTTTGCGGGTTGTTGGGATGGCAAGCGGCCAAGCGCGTTGGCATGTTTGGCGCATCGATCCTTGGGCCTCTAATTCTAACAGGAATTGCCTCTATGCTGGGTATCGTCACCATGCGCCCACCTGCCGAGGCGATTTGGGGAGCACAGTATTTTATTGCCATGGGGATCGGCGTGAAGTACGTCGGGATCACAGTGGATGAAATTCGTCGTGATATCCTTGCAGGTCTTGGGTTTTCTCTTTTTCTTTTTGCACTCACAGCGTTGACGATTGAAATTGCGTTGATCTTTTCGCATACACCAGTAATCGAGACAATCTTAGCACTCACACCAGGCGGTCAGGCCGAGCTTGTTGTATTGGCACTGATCGTCGGAGCCGACATGACTTTTGTCGTGGCGCATCATTTATTGCGGATCTTTTTTGTGATCCTTGGTGCGCCGGTGGTGGCGATGCTTATTCCAGCATGGATTCGGGATTGATCACATGGATGGGCGCGCCCCGAGCAAAAGCGGCCACTTGGGCAAAGATATCGTTGAATTGTAAATTCAACTCATCCTCAGTGACAAAACCAACATGCGGCGTGCAGATCACACTAGGGTGCGTGGCAATCGGATCATCAGGCGTTGTGATTGGCTCTTGGTCAAAGACATCAAGCGCCGCCTGCCCAGGTTGTCCCGCATCAAGAGCCATTAAGAGTGCTCCAGGCTCTATCAAAGCAGCG
>JAAEZW010000050.1 GCA_018222665.1 Paracoccaceae bacterium | reverse complement strand
ATAAACGAAACAGCAGGTGTTGAGATTTCGCCAGAGGCCGAGCTGGTTTTAAAAGTGCGGATTTTTGATGATTTTTGCACATTCTCAATCGATACAAGCGGCCTCGCACTTCACATTCGTGGACATAAAGAAGCATTGAACAAAGCGCCCATGCGCGAAACGCTGGCGTCATTATTTTTGCGACAATTGGGATATGACGGATCACAGACTGTTGTTGATCCTATGTGCGGTTCTGGGACATTTCCGATTGAAGCGGCTGAGCAAGCAGCGGGTTTGTTCCCAGGACGAACGCGTTCATTTGCCTTTGAAAAACTTGCCTCATTCGATCACGGTAAATGGGATCAACTGAAGAAAAGTGCAAAGCCAAGGCAAGTTTTGGGCCGGTTTTTCGGATTTGATCGCGATATGGGGGCAATCCGCCTTTCGAAGGATAATGCCAATCGCGCAGCAGTTGGCGACATGATTGAGTTTCAACATGCCGCGATTAGCGATCTTGAACCGCCAGATGCGCCTGCGGGAATTGTGATTATTAATCCACCCTATGGCGGTCGCATCGGTGAACGCAAAATGTTGTTTTCGCTCTATGGGGCGATGGGTCAAACACTAAAAACGCGCTTTAAGGGTTGGAAAGTTGGCATTCTGACGACAGATGGCGGATTGGCCAAGGCAACGGGTTTGCCGTTTTTGCCATCCCTGCCACCCGTGCCACATGGTGGAAAACGGGTGACATTGCATCTTACTGATCCGCTTTAAACAGACAATGTCGCGTTTACAGCGCGTTTCCATGCCGCGTAACGTTCGGAACGCATATCATCTGCCATATTTGGATTAAACTGCGCATCGCGTTGCCAAGTTTTGGCAAACTCTTCCTGATTTGGATAAATACCCGCGCGATACCCAGCCAGCCAAGCCGCCCCAAGTGCCGTGGTTTCCAAGATTGTTGGACGATCCACAACGGCACCAGTGATATCCGCCAAAAATTGCATCGTCCAGTCGGACGCAGACATCCCCCCATCGACGCGCACGACCTGATCCCCGCTGCTGCCCCAATCGGATTTCATCGCATCCAAAAGATCGCGCGTTTGAAACCCAACACTTTCCAAGGCTGCTTTTGCGAATTCTGCAGGACCGCTATTGCGTGTCAGGCCAAAGGTTGCGCCGCGGCAATCTGCGTTCCAATAAGGCGCGCCCAGTCCGGTGAACGCGGGAACAATGATTACGTTTTGCATCGGATCAGCGGATTCTGCCAGTGCCTGTGTTTCCCCAGCATGTTCAATAATTTTTAGCCCGTCACGCAGCCATTGCACCACAGCACCTGCAACAAAAATCGACCCTTCAAGCGCATAGGTTGGTTTGCCATCAAGTTGATAGGCAATCGTAGTCAGCATTTTGTTTGAGGATTGAACGGGTGCATCCCCTGTATTCAACAGCGCAAAACACCCTGTTCCATAGGTTGATTTTAGCATACCTGGTTCAAAACAGGCTTGACCGACGGTTGCCGCCTGTTGATCGCCCGCGATCCCCAGAATTGGGATTTCAGCGCCGAACACATCATCTGACACCACGCCAAAATCAGCTGAACTGTCCATCACCGTTGGCAGCATGCAGGTTGGAATATCCAATAGATCACAAATTTGATCAGACCATTTTCCGTTGTGAATATCATAAAGTAATGTACGTGCGGCGTTTGTGGCATCCGTTACATGTGATTTCCCACCCGTAAGGTTCCAAACCAGCCACGAATCCACAGTGCCAAATAGGAGTTCGCCAGCTTTGGCCCGATCGCGTGCGCCATCAACATTGTCGAGCAGCCATGCAACTTTGGTTCCGCTGAAATAGGGATCCAACAGCAAACCTGTTGTCGCGGTTACCATATCTTCATGATTGCCTGCACGCAGTGTTTCGCACATTTCGGATGTGCGCCGATCCTGCCAGACGATTGCGTTATGAATGGGTTGGCCCGTCGACTTGTCCCAAATGATTGTCGTTTCACGTTGGTTGGTGATCCCAATGGCCGCAATCTCAGCCGGGTTTATTCCAACGTCTGCAATGACATTTCGACAGGTTTGCAGCGTTGTGTTTAACAAATCAAACGCATCGTGTTCGACCCAGCCAGAATTCGGAAAATGTTGCGTAAATTCCTTTTGCGAAATGCCACAAATTTTCATGTCTTGATCGAACAGGATCGCGCGACTTGATGTTGTTCCCTGATCGATTGCCAATACAAATGTCATCTTTCAACTCCCTTTCTGCGGCGAGTATATGTAAGCAAATAACGTTGTCTATATTGTTCGAATGTTGACGCTTGGCAAACTTAGATTATGCTGCTGAAAAAGAGGGTTACACATATGTCGATGTCCCTTAGGCATCCTGAAATTCTTGATTTAATAAGAACGTCTGGCTACGTGGAAGTGGAGGAATTGGCGACACGTTTTGGTGTCAGCGTTCAAACCATTCGACGCGATTTATCCGATCTTGCCGCAATGGGGCGGATTGAACGTGTACATGGCGGGGCAATTTTGGCTTCTGGTACAGCGAATATTGCATATGGCGAACGCCGAAGCCTGAACAGTGACGCAAAATCAGTCATTGCAGAATACTGCGCACAAATGATCCCAAACGAATGTTCCATTTTCCTAAATATTGGCACGACGACTGAGGCCGTTGCCAGACGATTGCAAAATCATAAAGGTTTGTTGGTTGTCACGAATAACATGAATATTGCGACGGTTCTGGGCGACGCACCAGAGATTGATGTGATTGTTACAGGTGGTGCGCTGCGTCCCAGCGATGGTGGTCTGGTTGGTCCGTTTACCAATCAAACGATCAGGCAGTTTAAATTCGATTACGCAATTATTGGTTGCTCTGCGCTGGGTGAAGAAGGCGAGCTGTTTGATTTTGACGATCAAGAGGTTGAGGCAAGTCGCATCATCCTGCAATCCGCGCGGACATCGGTATTGGTTGCAGATGGGTCAAAATTTTTGCGCACAGCGCCGATCAAGATTGCTAATGTATCAGCAATTGATCATTTCGTCACCGACATTGACCCTGATAAGCGTGTGCGGCACGTGCTGGAAACATCAAAAACAACTTTGCATATCGCGGGTGAGAAATAGGGCGAACAATGGGTATTGGGATACGCATCTATTTATTGATTTTTTGGTTATGTTGCGTGCCCAATTTTGGTTTCGCAAGCGAACGACCCATCACTATTTTTGCTGCAGCAAGTTTGCAAAATGCAATTACGGAGCTTGCTCAGAATTATACCGATGAAACAGGCATTAAAGTTCACGTTTCTGTCGCGGGAACATCAACGCTTGCGCGGCAAATTCAACATGGCGCACCTGCTGATATATTCATTTCAGCAAACAAAAGCTGGGTGGACCATCTGCTAAATCGCAATCTTTTGGACCCAACCTCTGTTTCAGTGATCGCCGAAAATGCGATGGTTTTGGTCGCGCGAGATGACGTGGACGCTCGCATATCGGTTTTGGAAGGTCAGTGGGATTCAAACTCCCTAATCGCGACTGCGATGATCGGCTCAGTCCCCGCAGGAATTTACGCCAAAGAAATGTTGGATCACTATGGTCTTTGGGACAAACTACAAAGCCAAGTCATTCAAACCGACAATGTTCGCTCTGCGCTTCGCCTTGTGGAATTAGGGCAAGTCGATTTTGGTCTGGTATATTTTAGCGATGCGGTAGCATCAAAGGATGTACAGATTGTCGAACAATTCCCCGCACACAGTCACAGTTCCATTGAATATCACGCCGCTCTGGTCGAAACAAAGTCGAGTCGTAATACGCAAAACTTTTTTAATGTCCTTGTGTCCGACAGATTTGCGGACATTCTCCTGACAAATGGATTTGTGTTGCCGCAAAAATGATTATGCGGGTTCTGCTGGCAACACATCTTTCAACGTCTGCGATTTTAGTGCTTGCATAAATGCCTTTAATGCATTGCCGTAAACGTTTGGCAGTTTGCACCGCCCCACCAATGGGCAATCATCCGCATCACGCATACATTCAGCCAACGCAAAATCAGGTTCCGTAAGGGCCAATACCTCAGCCAAAGAAATACTTTCGGGTGAACGTGCCAGTTTTAGTCCGCCATTTCGTCCACGATGCGCAATAAGTAGTCCAGAACGTGTCAGCGTATTTACCACTTTCATCAGGTGGCCACGTGAAACATTGTGAACTTGGTTTACGTCATCGATTGTAAAGCGAGCATCTGGAGTTTGTGCCGCATAAATCAGCACGCGCATTGCAAGATCGGAAAACTGGGTAAGGCGCATGTTAAATCACTCGCAAAAAAATAATTACACAAATAGTAAATTCCTAAATCGGGTTTTTACCATAAATTTTAAAGGGGAAAATCGTCTTCAATTCAACATTGATCTGATGTGATAATAAAAACTAATCAAAATATATAAAATAATAAATTTTACTTTATCATACGTAAAGCCATAATACCCCAGTGAAGCGCGCGGTGTGCTTCGGTGAGTCTTATATTTATTTGGAGAGCTTTCATGGACGGAAATACCCCTAGTGCCGGCAAATGCCCTGTCATGCATGTACAATCAAGCGTAACCTCTGGCGGTACAACAAACCGCGATTGGTGGCCTAATCAATTAAATTTGCGTGTTTTGCATCAGAACCCCGTGGCGGGAAATCCGCTTGGTGCAGATTTCAATTATGCAGAAGAATTCAAGAAGCTTGATTTGAAAGCCCTGAAACAAGACCTTTATGCATTGATGACAGACAGCCAGGATTGGTGGCCAGCGGATTATGGGCATTATGGACCGTTCTTCATTCGTATGGCGTGGCATGCTGCGGGTACTTATCGTACTGGTGATGGCCGCGGTGGCGCAAGCACAGGTGCACAACGTTTCGCGCCATTAAACAGCTGGCCTGATAATGGCAACTTGGACAAGGCGCGTCGCCTATTGTGGCCAATTAAACAAAAATACGGCAAGCAAATCTCTTGGGCAGATTTGTTGGTTCTTGCGGGCAACGCTGCGCTTGAGTCTATGGGCTTTAAAACATTCGGCTTTGCCGGTGGTCGCGCCGATATCTTTGAACCAGAAGAAGACATCTATTGGGGTGTCGAAACAGAATGGTTGGGTGACAAACGCTATTCTGGTGAGCGTGATTTGGAAGATCCACTTGCGGCTGTACAAATGGGTTTGATCTATGTGAACCCAGAAGGTCCAAACGGAAATCCAGATCCAGTCGCGTCTGGCCGCGATATTCGCGAAACTTTTGCGCGTATGGGCATGAATGACGAAGAGACCGTTGCATTGGTTGCGGGTGGTCACACATTCGGTAAAGCGCACGGCGCAGGTGATCCCGCGCATGTTGGTCCAGAGCCAGAAGGCGCCGCGATTGAGCTGCAGGGCCTTGGTTGGATGAGCACGCATAAATCTGGCAAAGGCGTTGACGCAATTACCAGTGGCGTTGAAGGTGCGTGGACATCAAAGCCAACTGAATGGGATATGGGTTATTTTGATGTACTATTCGGTTATGATTGGGAACTAACCAAGAGCCCAGCAGGTGCACATATCTGGCATGCCAAAGATCTGAAAGAAGAAGATCACGCACCAGAAGTTGATGGTTCTGGCAAGCGCGTTCCAATCATGATGACCACTGCTGACATGGCGATGCGCATGGATCCAGCGTATGAAAAAGTATCACGTCATTTCCATGAAAACCCAGAGGTGTTCGCAGATGCATTTGCACGCGCTTGGTTCAAACTAACCCACCGCGATTCTGGTCCAAAATCATTGTACCTGGGTGAAGAAGTCCCTGCAGAAGATTTGATTTGGCAAGATCCCCTACCAGCCGCCGATTACGATCAAATCGATGAAGCGGATATTGCGGCACTGAAAGGTGACATCGCTGCGCTGGGTCTGTCTGTTTCTGAAATGGTCGCGACGGCTTGGTGTTCTGCTTCTACTTTCCGTGGTTCGGACAAACGCGGTGGTGCAAACGGGGCGCGTATTCGTTTGGCTCCACAAAAAGATTGGGATGCTAACGAACCTGCGCAGCTGGCAAGGGTTCTGACAGCATTGGAAGGTGTTCAGGCAGAGTTCAAGGGGTCAGGCTCGAAACAAGTTTCGATGGCGGACCTGATCGTGTTGGTGGGTAACGTTGGTGTTGAACAGGCTGCGAAAGCAGCAGGTCATGATGTGACGGTACCGTTCGCGGCTGGTCGTGTTGATGCTGAGCAAGAACAAACCGACGTAGACAGCTTTGCTGTGCTAGAACCGATTGCAGATGGCTTCCGCAATTATCAAAAGGGTGCATATACTTCATCAACGGAAGAGTTGTTGTTGGATCGTGCGCAACTTTTGACACTGACAGCGCCTGAGATGACTGTTTTGGTTGGCGGTATGCGTGCAATGGGCGCAAACCACGGTGGTTCAGCTGCGGGTGTCTTGACAGATCGTGCCGGTGCATTGTCGAACGACTTTTTTGTCAATCTACTGGATATGGCGACCGAATGGTCAGCAACAGATGAAACAGGAAACCACTTTGCAGGTCGTGATCGTACATCGGGTGAAACCAAGTGGACTGCGACACGTGCTGATTTGGTCTTTGGGTCAAATTCGCAGCTTCGTGCCATTGCTGAGGAATATGCATGTGCAGATTCGGGTGATATGTTTGTTGCCGATTTCGTTGCGGCATGGGTCAAAGTGATGAATGCAGATCGCTTCGACCTTGCATAATTCATCGTAATTTATGCGATAAAGCGCTCCAATTTTTGGGGCGCTTTTTTATTTCAGGCACGAAATTAATCAATTTTCCCGCAAACTCGCAGAGTTCATAAAACTGTTACAAAGCTGTCGCAAAAGCATAACAAAGCATTCTTAAACCCCGAGGGGCAAAGCGCAGGATGCGTTCCAAGGTGAAAGACCGTTTAGGAGAATAATATGTCTTTTGTAAAAGCTACAGTCGCAGCAATCGCAGTTGCAGCAGTATCAGCAACATCAGCTGCAGCACGTGATCAAGTTCACATCGCAGGTTCATCAACAGTACTTCCATACGCTTCAATCGTTGCAGAAGCATTTGGCGAGAACTTTGACTTCCCAACACCAATCGTTGAAGGCGGTGGCTCTGGTGCAGGCCGCAAGCGTATGTGTGAAGGTGTTGGTCTAAATACAATCGATATCGCGAACTCATCATCATTGATGAAGGAAGAGCAATGGACAACTTGTGAAGCGACTGTTGGCAAAGTGACCGAAGTTCGCATTGGTTATGACGGGATTACATTCTCAACACGTCTTGAGAACACAGGTTTTGAAGATCTAACCCCTGAACAAATTTACCTTGCGCTATCAGATAAATCTGAAGCGGCCACATGGGCAGATGTTGATGCATCCCTGCCTGCCTTGGCGATTAAGGCATTCATTCCAGGCACAAAGCATGGCACGCGCGAAGTGTTTGAAACAAAAGTTATGTTGGCAGGATGTAAGGCTGTCGGAACCTATGACGAAGTCTTTGCCGCAAATGGTGGTGACAAAAAAGCAGCTGAAAAAGAATGCTTTAAAGTGCGCACAGATGGCGCATCAGTCGACATCGACGGTGATTACACAGAAACATTGGCGTCGCTGGATGCCAACCCAGAAGGGATCGGTGTCTTTGGCCTGTCATTCTTGTTGAACAACACAGACAAACTTTACGCGGCGAACATCAACGGTGTTGAACCATCAACTGAAACAATCGCATCTGGTGAATACCCTGTGTCGCGTCCATTGCAGTTCTACGTAAAGAACGCGCATGTTTCGCAGGTACCAGGCATGAAAGAATATTTGGAATTCTTCGTTTCTGACGAAATTGCGGGTCCTGATGGCCCATTGGCCGAGTATGGCTTGGTATCAGACCCAGAGTTGGAAGCGACACAAGAAATGGTTGCTGAAATTAACTAAACGCGTGTAATACGCGGTGTGAGAAGCATGTAACAGCATGCTTCTCATTTTTGTAATTATGGGACGAGCAAAAACATGACGCTGGTGACTGTTCTTTATGCGATTTGTATCATCTCAGCAGTTGCGTTTTTTGCGTCACGCGCGCGGGCATTATCGTCCGTTTCAGGCGATCAAAGAAAACTTCATTCATTGCCGCAGTATTACGGCACAAATGGGCTTTTGCTGTCCCTGATCCCTGCTCTTATTCTTTTGCTGATTTGGACCTATCTTCAGTCGCTGTTTATTGAAAATCATGTGGCGGGGTTAATCCCATCTGAATTGATCACTGAAAACGCGAATATAAATCTATTGATGAGCGAAGTGGAACGCCTGAGCGACGGCCTGAAAATGGTTGTTTCCACAGGTTTGATGTCACGTGATGCATTATCGGCAACCATCAACGACCTGACCGTGATTGAGGCAGCGTTGAAGCAAGCTGATGTTTTCCTATCGGGTGACATTCGTCCTGAAATCATGTCTGCTGCGCAAACGCGCTATGTTCTTGAAACCGATGGTAACCAATACCGAAATTGGGTTGTTATCTTTGTTTCGATTATTGGTTTTGCAACCGCATTTTTACAGGCAAAGCAAGATTTCCGTGCGCGGAACCAAGTTGAACGTATCGTTTTGTTGATCCTTGCGTCCGCTGCGACACTGGCGATTTTCACAAGTGTTGGGATCGTTCTGTCAATGGTGTTTGAAGCGTCACGTTTCTTTAGCATGCATGAATGGACCGATTTCTTTTTCGGCTTAGTTTGGGCGCCGTCCTTTAGTCACGGTAGCCAATTGTCAATTCTACCGCTCTTGTGGGGGACGCTCTATATTTCGTTTGTAGCGCTTTTGGTCTCGGTGCCGATTGGTCTTTATGCGGCAATCTATTTGTCAGAATACGCGTCGAAACCCGTCCGCTATGTCGCGAAACCATTACTTGAAATCTTGGCGGGCATTCCAACAATTGTTTATGGATTGTTCGCGCTTACTACGTTCGGACCGTTTTTGCGCATGTTTTTCGGTGACGGTGGGTTTTTGGGCGTCGAGTGGATGTCCGATTCACGTTCCGTCATAACCGCAGGGGTCGTCATGGGAATGATGCTGATCCCCTTCGTATCCTCCCTTTCTGATGATATCATCAACGCAGTTCCCCAATCATTGCGGGATGGTTCATACGGTCTGGGTGCTACGCAATCCGAAACAATTCGCAGTGTGATTTTACCTGCGGCCCTTCCTGGTATTATTGGTGCGATCCTGTTGGCGACATCGCGTGCCATCGGTGAAACAATGATCGTTGTGATGGGCGCAGGTGCGGTTGCAAAATTTGCGGGCAATCCGCTTGAGGCACTTACAACTATCACAACACGTATCGTCAGCCAATTGACGGGTGATTTGGAGTTTGACAGTCCAGAAACGCTTGTGGCGTTTGCCTTGGGTCTAACCCTATTTGTTCTCACGCTGTGCTTGAATGTCCTTGCCCTATACATCGTCAGAAAATATCGGGAGCAATACGAATGATGAACGACGTCCCATCAAAACGCTCTCTTTACGATATTTCTGAGCGTACCAAAAAACGCAATGCTGCCGAGGGGCGCTTTCGCCTTTATGGAATTATCGCGATTGCCATTGGTTTGTTGATGTTGTTGGTCCTTGTCACCACCATCATTTACCGCGGGACAAGCGCGTTTCAACAGACGTTCATCACGTTGGAAGTCGAGCTTCTGGAGAAGAAGCTTGATAAAAAAGGCAATCGAAACATCGACGATATTAAAAAGGTTTCGACATTTGGATATACGCCCCTGCTGGCAACCGCGATGCAGAACGCATTGAAGGAAAACGGGATTGAAACCGACCTTAAGAAAAAAGCGCTAAGCGGTATGATTTCAAAAAGTGCGGCTGCACAAATGCGCGAATATGTTTTGGCCGATCCTTCGGTCATTGGAACGACTGTCGAATTTCGCTTTCTAACGAATGGTTGGATCGACGGATATCTAAAGGGGCGCTATACGCGTGAGAGTGTCGAAAATAGTAAATTTGCAAGCGCAGCGCAGTTTGATCTGACTGATAAACTG
>JAAEZW010000478.1 GCA_018222665.1 Paracoccaceae bacterium | reverse complement strand
GTGTGTGGGCATCGATGAATGCGGTTTTGCAGGGCTTCAATTCGCCGTAGCGAACAATACGTCCGTCCATTGAATTTATTGTCATTTGTCGTTCCCCTTAATCTACATGCGTTGTGTTTTGGGTCTTAGTCGCCCGTTTTTAGAAGGATTTGTTTCCACACCGCTGTTTCATCAAACAGGGTCCATTCACGGCGCAATTTGGGTTGGCCACCGATCACGGCGCCAAATTCTGCGTGGCTGGCGCCAAGGATGAATACCTCGGCCCCTGTGGGTGTGCCAAAGCTGCCCCAACCTTCGTGTTTGCCATGGAGTGTCCAACGCAGTGCCGCGCGTGGTGGCATATCGGGATCATCGCGTCCAATTTGGTGTTGGATTTTGAATTCCGCGTTTGGAAAGGCTGCGCGCAATCCCATCCAAAACTGATCAGCGCCGTCATGGGACAGGGTGCTAATACCGCCTGCATATTCCAAATTTGCGGCGCGATCATATTCGTTGGGGATCACGGTGAAATCTGCATTCATCATACGCGTGACGATGTCCGCGAACCGTTGACCCCATTCGTTGTCATTTCCTGTTCCCTTGTAGGGGCCAACAACATCGTTTGCGGGCGTGTAGGGGGTAACACAGTTTTCAAAACCGCCCTCGCGTTCAATCAGGTCGCGGGCATAGTCACGCGGATTAATCCCCAATTGGCGTACAATCGCGCCCTGATCACGGATCAACCATTCATCATCGATTTGGTTATTTTTTGCGTGGCAATCTGCAATGATGCGATAATGCAGTTTCTTGCCTGTGGGTGCGCCATAAACACCCGGATTTGCGTGGGTTGCCGTTGAATGCAAACGGTGCGAGCTGAGCATGCCATCCTCGGGCGTGCCCGACCAAATCACATCCTCGCCAAATAGGGTGCGATCAGGGAATTCTGCCAGCGTCGCCATAGTGGCCCCAATCACATTTTGGTTTCCCACAACAACAGACGCAGGAGAGCGCACGATGATATCAGGCGCGTAATAGTTGTGCAGGGTGGCAATTCCGCGATCTTCCCAAATCTCTTTGGTGATCCCGATAATATAGTCGGGAAAATCGCTAAATTTAGTGTCAAAACCCTTCATTATTTCCACCCCTCTGGTATGCGAGCTGACCCTCTGACAATAAGAGGGCCGTCAATTTCAACTCGTCGCGGATCTGTGCCGGCGTCATTTATTTTGGTAAGAAGAATTTCCACTGTTTCTGCCACCATGCGGTTGGCGGGTTGTCTAATAGTGGTGAGATCATAAGCTTTCCACGCCGCGGTAGGCACGTCATCGTAGCCTATAACTGATACATCGTCCGGTACATTTAACCCAAGTTCGAAGCGCAGCGTATCCATCACCGCAATGGCCATGTGATCGTTGGCCACAAAAACAGCATCGGGCGGATCTTCATCAAACATGCTTAGTGTTACTTTTCTAGCAAGCTGCAACGAAAAGTCCCCAACTTCACGTAAATGTAAATCAGTGTCCGCTGCATTTAGAACCTCACGGAACCC
>JAAEZW010000477.1 GCA_018222665.1 Paracoccaceae bacterium | reverse complement strand
CGCCAAAATACTGATACTTTCACCCAGTCGGTGAGCCATAAAAACGGAGATGAGTATACAGAGCACAGCTGAAGGCAATGCAATGAAAACGGACGTAGCTGCGGCGCTCCAAACCGAAGTTGGCAGTTCAGTCAGATGAGGCAACCCGCGATATATGACCGCAAGGATTGGAGCCAACATAAAAATTGCAACCATCAAAATCATGCCGAGATCGACCATACGCACGGTGCGCGAATGCCCCATAGGTTCGGTTGGCAGATATCCAATGCCAACGTCCAAACGTTTCATCACAGCAAAACTGATAATGATTGCAACAGCGGCGAAACACGTCTGAACCAGAGCGAGCTGCCCCGCCTTGGCAATATCAAAATCGAACCGAAAAGCCTGATAAATTGCCAATTCGACTGTTGTCGCACGTGGTCCGCCGCCAAGTAGCAGTGCCACTGCAAAACTGGACAAACAAATCACAAAAATGATTGCCGTTGCTGCAGGCACGCGAGAGACAAGCATCGGCAATTCAATGATTTTGAACCGGGCCCAAGCATTTAGCTTCAAACCGCGTGCAACTCGGTGATGTTCGATTGGTATTGCGCCCCAACCAAACAATAATATCCGAATAGCAAGTGGTAGGTTAAAGAATACATGCACCAACAAGATACCAGAAAGTCCATAAATAGACACGGTTTCTTGGCCAAGCGAGCCAAGGAATTGGTTGAACAGACCCTCGCGGCCAAAAATGAAAAGTACACCACTAATTGCGACGATCACAGGTAGTATAAAAGGCGCAGACAATATTGAAATCAGCACTTCGCGCCCTTTGAAATTTTGGCGTGCCAATGCACGTGACGCTGGGATAGCCAAAGCTACACTTAAGACCGCTGATAAAATCGCCTGCATTACCGTAAATTTGATTGCAGCGATGTCGGACGCAGTGAATTGCAAATCCACCCCACCATAAATCGCCAGGCCCAAAATGGGCATGGCGAAAACAAGCAAATACAAAATGCTCGTACTTATTTGGACAACGTGTTGCGCCATTCCTCTACCGCAGAATTTCGAAGATCCGCTGACTGTTGTTCATTAAAATAAACGGTCTTTGCGGGCGCAGGAAGATTTGCAAAAACTTCTGGCCATTCATCTGATGATTGGGCGGCAGGATATGACCAGTTTGTGAATGGGATGATCGACTGGAATTCAGAAGACATCACAAAATCCATAAACGCATCTGCCACATCGGGTACATCCGTCGATGACACTTTGGCGACCAATTCAAAGTAAGGATAGTGACCTTCTTCGAAAATTGCCGCTTTTTTAGTTTCGTCCTCTTCCGCAACGATGTGGTAACTAGGCGATGTATTGAACGATAGCACTACATCGGCTTCACCTTCTGTGAACAAACCGTAAGCCTCTGACCAACCGCTGGTGACTGTCAAAATGTTTGGTGACAGGCGTGTCCAATAATTCGCAGCCTTATCTCCGTACACCGCCTTAACCCATAAAACGAGTGCGAGCCCAGAAATCGAACTGCG
>JAAEZW010000476.1 GCA_018222665.1 Paracoccaceae bacterium | reverse complement strand
TCTACGTAGCGTGCCGCGCGCGCGTCGTGCCATTTGGCTGACCTTTGCAGCTTTGGTTGCGCAGTCGTTGATGCGTGCCTTCTGGCCACTCTATTCAACCGTATTGGCAACCGCTGGTTTATATTTTTTGGGCCTTGCGGAACCGTTGTCGATTGAGGCGGTTTGGATTATATCTTTGACGATCGGATTGTCCCTGATCTGGACCGTTTATCGTGGGCTGCGCACTCTTTCGTTGCCGACCTTGTTTGATGCTGAACGCATCGTTGATCAGGCCCTGCGCAATCATCCGATCTCTGTTTTGCGCGAAACTGGATTTGTTGGAACGAACCACCAAGGCGCCGATGCACTTTGGGCCGCGCATATGGATCAAATGCAGCAAGAGGCCCAGCAGGCAAAAACGCAACCTGTTGATTTTCGCCTATCGCGCATGGACCCGTTTGGTTTGCGCTATATCGCGCTGTTGTTTGCCACCTTGGGTGTATTGTTTGGATCTCTGTCACGTGTGGCCGACTTGGCGATTTCACCAGCCTCTGCCATGGTAATGCCAAATGCCATGACGTGGGAGGGGTGGGTCACGCCGCCTGATTACACAGGATTGCCCCAACTGTACCTGAACGACCTTACGGATCGCGATGAATTGGAATTGCTCGCAGGATCACGTATTTTGATGCATTTTTACGGTGCTGTGGGCGATCACATTCTAACCGAAAACGTGTCTCGCCGTAGTCAGGATGTTCCGCCAGCAACCGATCAGAAGCAGGAATTCACCATCGCGCAAGCGGGTGAGATTGCGATCACTGGCCAACATGCACAGGTTTGGTCAGTGAACTTACGCGCCGATGACAGGCCCACAGTGACGCTGGATCAGGAATTTGAAACAGATTTCTTTGGTGTTGCAAAGTTGGGCTATCGCGTGACGGACGATTATGGTGTGACAGAAATCAGCGCAAAAATCGTGCTGGATATTGACCAGCTGGATCGCAGATACGGACTTGACGTTTCCCCAGATGCGAACGAACCGATGGTCGTCGAAATCCCACTGCCCATCGCGGGAAGCCGCAAGGATTTTGCCGAAGTTTGGCAATCTGATTTTTCAAAAGACGTCTGGGTGCATATGCCCGTTGTCATGACCCTATCTGCGCGCGACGCGGCGGGGCAGTGGGGGCAATCGGACCCCATGATGTTGGATTTGCCGGGGCGTCGGTTTTTTGATCCCCTTGCATCTTCGATCATCGAAATGCGGCGTGATTTACTGTGGTCTGCGAAAAATACAGATCGCGTGGCCCGCATGATGCGCATGGTGCGCTATCAACCAGAAACAGAGTTTCGGGAGAGTGCGGATTTAACACGGTTTTCCGCAATCCTAGATGCGTTGGAAAGCGCGCGTGACGACGGTGTTTTAGATGCGAAATTGCCAGACATAGCCGAAGATTTGTGGTCGCTGGCGATTGAGATTGAAGAGGGCGATGTCGATGATGCCCTGCAGCGGATGCGTGAAGCACAAGAGCGCCTAAGCCAAGCGATGAAAAATGG
>JAAEZW010000049.1 GCA_018222665.1 Paracoccaceae bacterium | reverse complement strand
TGACATCTTTCATTTGAGCCATATTCACGTACTTCGCGGGCACTGGCTCAAGATACTGTTTCCAGTCACGAATGAAATTAGAAAATCCAAACACGATATCGTATGGCGCCTGACCTGCTTGAAAAGGAACCATCGCTTTCGAGTATAAATCACCCGCAGGTGTGTGGATGACGTTCACCTCTGCACCTGTTAAAGCAGCAAACTGCTCAGCATGCAAAGCTGTTGGCTCACCCATGACTGGTACAGCGTGTGTATTGATGGTCAAAGTCTGACCAGAATAGTCTTTTTTTGACATTGATTCATACGAGCATTCACCCGCAATATCACCAGTATTCTTAATATGCGGAAATTTATCACTCCACTGATCTGCGCTAGCTTGCGTAGCAATAGCCGCAGCAACCAGCAAACCAGCTCCGCTTACACGTTTGATTTTATTCATTTTTTCCTCCCGAGAAAAAGTTATGGAACTAGTACAGCCCGGCCTTGGATTTTGCCGTGATGCAGATCCAAAAGTGCTTGGTTTGCTTCGCTCAACGAATAATGGCGAGTTTCGAGGTCAACTAAACCTCTGTCTGCCAGTGCCATTAACTCAGTCAGCTCAGCCCAAGTGCCTACTAGATTTCCGATGATATTCCGTTCAGTGATGATCATATCTACTGTTGGAATTTGAATATCTTCGCCATAGCCAACGATGTAATAGCTGCCCATTGGACGGGTCATATCCAAACCCTTTTTCGTGGTACCTTTTTCACCCACAAAATCAATAACCGCTTCAGCACCGAGGCCATTGGTTAGAAGTTTTACTGCGTCAACTTCACTTCCGTCAGCCTTCACAAGGTGATCAGCACCACCCTTTCCAGCAAGCTCCAGAGCATTGTCGTTTATGTCCACCACAATGATAGTTGCGGCGCACATCGCGCGTAAGACCTGAATACCAATGTGACCCAAGCCTCCAGCGCCAATAACAACCACTGAGTGATCAGGTAACAACTGCTGCGCAGCTTTCTTCGCAGCCCGATAAGCAGTCAAACCCGCATCAGAATATGGCGCCACATCTTTTGGTGCTAAGGTCTTTGGAAGCTTTACCAGGTTACGGCTGGTAGTCTGCAAATACTCTGCATAACCACCATTACTGTCTAGCCCCGGAAACGTACCGTCGCCATGCATGTCGTGGCCTCGGCGGCAAGCTAAGCAAGTCCCCCCGGTTATTTTTGGGTGGACAATAACTGGGTCACCGACGGAAAACCCCTCAACTTCAGGACCAATTTCTTCGATCCATCCAGCGTTCTCATGACCCATAATCAAAGGTAAGAGAGAATTTCCGTCTGGATCCATATGGGGCATCCAAATACCCTCAACGATATGGAGGTCAGTACGGCAAACACCAGCTCCTCCAATTCGCACAACAACATCAGTCGATTTTTCAATTTTTGGATCTTCTACGTCTTCGAGACTAACCCAACTCCCAGATGATAAATCTGGGTCATATTTGTGTAATACTTGTGCTTTCATATCTAACCCTCATCATTCGATGACGGTGAAAAAACAGTACAAATGTTAGCAACGCAAAACGGCACTAGTTTTCAGAAAAATCTGTTCCATTGCTGAACAAACATTAAAATTGGATGTCCAATATCTGCACATGCTCAGTCTGAAATTTAAAAAATATAGTGTATTTGCTTAATTTATGGGTATTTTGTTCATAATGTGAACAACTCGCAACATAAGATCGCTGAAACTTGACTCGTTTGGTAGTGAGGATAGTTGTGCCTTGGGAGAAACATCATGGAACCAAGAGCAAATTCAATTGACCGCGCACGCTCATACTTAGAGTCAAAAGGAAAAATACCATCAGGCGCACTACCCTCGGTAATTGCAGAAAGTTGGCATTTAAGCTTAGAGAACGGTCTAGACCCCTTCGAGGGTGTTGGGGATTATGTTCTGAATGAACGTGAGTTTAGCAATCAAACTTCTCAGTATTCAAAGTTAATAAACTACTCACGTCCCGAACTAGAAACTTTATATGACCAAATTGCGGGTTCAAATTTTGTAATTGCACTTGGATCACCCGATGGCGTGGTTTTAGATACTTTAGCAGACACACAGTTTGGTTACTCAAGTGCTGGCAAAGCAGTGATCCCAGCATCAGTATGGACAGAAGAACTTAGGGGAACCAACGCACTAGGTACATGTCTACGCACACGCAAGCCAGTTCAAGTATATGGCGGAGAGCATTACCTGAGAGTGCACTCAGACGTGTCATGCATCAGTGCCCCAATATTTGACGGGAAAGGTAATCTCGCGGGCTTATTAGATGCCTCTTGCAGATCAACAATTAGACAACAGCACACCGCCGCATTGGTCCAAATGTCGGCAGGTAATATCGAAAATAGTCTTATAAGGAACAGTCACGATAACTGTATCATCATACAGTTTCACCCACGTCAGGAATATTTGACCACATTAAGCGCGGGATTGTTGGTACTCGATGAGACTTTCAGGGTCGTCGCAGCTAATAGACGCGGAAACGCTTTTATATCTTCCGAAAAAGATTTAATGGGGAAGCACTTTGATGAGCTTTTCGATAATAGCATCGAAAGTCTCATTCAGCACTTAGCTACTGGTGAAGTATTAAGAGTTCGAGATAGTGTAGGATCGGCTGTTTCAATTAGATGTGTTGCAAATAAAGCGGCATTCGCCTTAGCAAGAATGAGTTTGTCAGGAACTGAACTCCCAAAGGCATCGTCAAGAGTAAGAGCTAAAAACCACTTTAGAGATGTTGTGATCGGCGATAAGGCACTCGGCTCTCAGTTATCAAAGGTTTCGTCCGTACTTCATGAAAACCCTGTCATCCACATTCGGGGTGATGTTGGAACTGGTAAATCATTAACGGCTCGCATGCTGCACGCTGCTAGTGAACGCGAAGGCGAATTTGTTAATATTGATTGTTCAATGCTGACTGAAAACACCGTCAACGATGTATTTTTTGGTAGCAACGAAGCATCAAGCAGCATTTTGGCACGCGCGAAATTTGGGACTCTTCACTTAGATAATGTTGATTCACTGCCTAAGGCCATACAACCGGCTATCAAGCATCTGATTACTCATCAAGAAGTCATGAACCCCGTCACATTCCAAGGCGACGCAACTGATATTTTGCTGCTTTCATCAACATCGGTGAAGCTCAAAAAAAGCGAATTTGTAAATGGTTTGCACCTGCTTTTGACAGGACAAGAAATTAGTTTGCCACGTACGCGCGATCGCTCAGATCTTCGAGAGATCATTCTAAAAATTGTTACTTACAAGTCCCCCAATCTCAAATTTGATGATAAGGCACTTGATCTTTTGCTCGGCTACGACTGGCCCGAAAATTTTCACGAAGTCAGAAGCATCATCGATCTACTCGTCAGAAAATGTGAAAAAATAATTACCGAGACTGACATTTTGTCGACTGGTTTGCAATTCAATGACACGCAACAATCCAAAGTAGTTTGCGAAGCGTGCAGCGGTACGTCTTGGAAAGAAGAACTCTGTAAGGCGATTAAGAATGTACTTGCAGAAAATAATGGTAATGTTTCAGAAGCCGCACGACAGCTTGGAATGTCTAGAACCACTATCTACAAACATTTGTCTTAACATTATTTGAAATCCAAATATGCAAACAGCAACAACTGTGTTCTTTCACTAGGTTGTAGACACAGTGTGGGACCCCAAAATCTCTCTCTAAAAACACCACAAAAAGTGTGTGTTTGGTGTGTTTTTGAAACGCACAAGCATAGCGTTAGTGCACGAAAATTAAGTCATTGATATTGTTTTGGAAAGTGGTGCCCGGGGGCGCAACCATACTTTTCAAAAATATCATTTAATTATAGTTAGTTAGAAAGCATCAAAAATATGGAAGTGGTCCACAAAGCGGTCCCAATTCGTGAATAATTGTTCAGAAAAGTCATCAAATAACTTGGTCGATCGTTACAGATAATTTGTCCACCAACTCATCAAGTTCGTTATTCGATATGACAAAAGGTGGAGCAAGTAAAACATGATCTCCTAGTTTTCCATCGATAGTTCCTGACATTGGATAACATAATAAACCGTTATTTTGGGCGGACTTTTTTATCTTTGCGGCGATTTTGAGCTCAGGATCAAACGGTGCTTTTGTATCTCGATCGTCAACCAGCTCAATGGCCCTAAACAACCCTCTGCCTCGTATATCTCCAATATGCGGATGCTGGTTAAACTTTGAGTGTAATAAATTCTCTAAAGCATCACCTTTAGGTCGAACATCCGAAAGTAGGTTTTGATCAATCAATACATCAAGGACAGCATTCGCTGCTGCCGCAGCCATCGGATGACCAAGGTATGTATGACCATGTTGGAAAAACCCAGAGCCATTTTCAATGACCGCGTATATCGCTGATGAACAAAGCATTGCTCCAATCGGCTGATAGCCAGCGCCAAGCCCCTTGGCGATGCATATTATGTCGGGCCGTGTTTCATCATGCTCACAGGCATAAAGATAGCCGGTCCTACCCATACCACACATGACTTCATCGAGGATCAATAAAACACCATATTTGTCACAAATTTCTCGTATTCGTCGGAAATATCCATCGACCGCGGTAACTGCACCTGCCGTGGCACCAACAACAGGTTCTGCAATAAATGCCATTACGGTTTCGGGGCCTAATTCAAGCAATTTGTGCTCTAATTCATTTGCAACACGTTGCCCGTAATCAAAATCATCTTCAGATTCATTTTTGCCTCTATAAGCAAAACAAGGAGCGATGTGATGCGTGTCAATTAATAAAGGTGCAAACTGATCACGACGCCATTTGTTTCCTCCAGCAGCCAAAGCACCAAGGGTATTACCATGATAACTTTGTTGCCGCGCAATGATTGCTTTTCGATTAGGTTCACCCTTTTCAACATAATACTGGCGGGCGAGCTTTAATGCAGCTTCAATGGCTTCAGACCCACCCGACACCAAGTAAACTCTGTCAATTCCTTTCGGGGCTTCTAAACATAAACGATCAGCAAGTTTTTCAGCCTGTTCAGATGTAAAAAAAGAAGTATGCGCATAGGTCAACTCATCTAACTGTCGATGTAGCGCCTTGATAACAGTTGGATGAGCATGACCCAAACATGAGACTGCGGCTCCTCCAGACGCATCTAAATACGACTTACCACTATCATCAAAGATGTAACTACCTTCACCTTTTACAGCAATTGGCAAACTACTCTTCGTGTGTCTAGGAAAGATATGACTCGTCATGTCTTATTATCCTTAAAAAGCCGGTTCAGTTTGGCGTCGGCGTTGCAATAAAATGATGATTAATAGCGCAAAGAAAGCAGGCAGATAAAATATCTCTTTAGGCATTCTTTGTACTGGGAGTTTTAGTTCTTCGATTTGGACAGGAACGTCACCATAGAAATCAAACTTTTGAAACTGCTCAAAAAATGGCGTGCCTATAAATGGCTCAATCAACGTGCCGCGTTCTGGATCATCAAGACTCAAACCCGCAGCTTCAAAAGATTCAAGAATACTTGGTCCAGCTGGCAAATTAAACTGAATGGTTAATTCAGTTATTTTGTCCGGAAAATCAAAATCTGGTCCACTAATCGTAGCGTATACAATCTCAATATTCTGGACTGTAACATCAGCATTTATGAAATCAGCGACCACTAAATTTTCAAACGGGGGAACAACGCGATCCAACCAATAACCAGGACGGAACAGTGTAAGGGCAACTAAAAGTAATACCAAACTTTCCCACAAACGGCTTTTTGCTAAGAAATATCCCTGTGTCGCTGCCGCGAACAACATCATCGCCAAAGTTGCAATCACAAATACAAAGATTGCTTTGGCGAATGTAACGTCTATTAGCAACAACTCCGTATTGAAGATAAATAAGAATGGCAGCAAGGCGGTACGGATATCATACGTAAAACCTTTAACGCCTGTTCTGATTGGATCTCCTCGCGAAATTGCAGCCGCTGCGAAAGCAGCAAGACCTACAGGCGGTGTATCATCTGCCAAGATTCCAAAATAGAATACAAAAAGATGTACGGCTACGAGCGGGACGATCAGACCCGCCTCAGCTCCTACGCTAACTATCACCGGTGCCATTAAAGATGAGACTACAATATAATTGGCGGTTGTAGGCAAACCCATTCCCAAAATGAGGCTCATTATAGCAACCAACAAGAGCATAAGCATCAGGTTACCACCAGAAAGATATTCGACAAACTCACCAATCACTTGGTGTGCACCTGTTAATGAAACTGTACCTATGATCACTCCCGCAACGCCTGTCGCGACCCCTATACCGATCATATTTTTTGCACCGGCAATCATCCCAAATACGAAATCAGATAACCCAATACGTATCGCCTCCAACTGGAGATCATCCCCACGAAAATACTGTTTCAAGCCTTTGTGTGTGACAACGATGAAGATCATTATGATGGTTGCCCAGTAGGCAGATAGCGATGGGGAGAGCCTTTCAACCAGTATGTTCCAAATCAGGATTATGATCGGGAGTAGAAAGTATAAACCTGTCAACAAAACATCTTTAGGTTGTGGCAAACGAGCATCATCGCTTACTGCAAGCTCATGAGATAAATCTGGTACCTTCGCTGCAATCCTCACCAAAAGTATGTAAGCAACCAAAACAATAAATGGTCTAACAAGAAAATCGTTTTCTGGAAAAAACTCTCGTGTCCAGCCTAGGCCATAATAAATGATAAATCCTGCTAACCCCATACATATGAAGCCGAGCAAGAACCCTAAGATTTTTTTGATGAATGAACCGCTCTCTTGAGCTTTTTTCAATCCCTTTAAATTTAGCTTCAATGCTTCCAGATGAACAATGTATACCAGCGCAATATAAGAGACCAATGCTGGCAACAACGCGTGCTTGACTAATTCTGGATAAGACACACCTGTGAATTCAGAAATTAGAAAAGCAGCTGCGCCCATGACAGGCGGCATAAGTTGACCGTTAGTTGACGATGCAACCTCCACTGCACCCGCTCGTTCGGGGCTAAACCCAGTCTTCTTCATCAAAGGTATAGTGAAAGTTCCTGTAGTAACAACATTCGCAATGGAACTTCCGGAGTATAAACCTGAAGCAGCCGAAGCTACGACCGCTGCTTTTGCTGGGCCACCACGTAGGTGACCTAAAGTTGAAAAAGCAAGCTGGATAAAATAGTTTCCAGCCCCTGCCTTCTCCAACAAGGCACCAAAAAGCACGAATAGAAAAATCATGGACGCAGCTACACCTAAAGCAACACCAAATACGCCCTCAGTTTGCATCCAGTAGTGCCATAAAGCTTTACCCAATGAGGCACCCTTCCACTGTACCACCTCAGGTAAATTGGGTGAGTCACCAAAGAAAACATATGCAACAAATACTGATGCGACTACGACCAGCGGCAAACCTAAACTGCGATAAACTGCGATCGCAAGCAGTAGAAGCCCAGTCGCTGATACTAATAAGTCCATAGGCGTGGGCAGTCCGGCTCTATCCGCAATACTAGATTTGTTTATCAACAGGTAGATACAAACAAATGCGCCCAAGCCAGCTAACACAAAGTCGTAAACAGGTATTTTGTTTTTTGCCGCATATCGATTTATCGGAAATGCTAACATCGCTAGACACAGAGCAAACGCTAAGTGGATTTGCCTAGTTTCTTGATTGTTAAAAACAAGTTTGAGACCAGTTTGTTCGCTTAAAAAAAATGGTATTGCAGAAGCCACATAGAGTTGAAACACCGACCAGGTAAATGCGATACATAAAACAATTTTTAGTGTAATACCTTCGAGGTCCCGTCCGCCAGTTTCAGCGTCAGCTACAATTTTTTTAGCTTTTTCGAGTGAATCTGACATGGCATGCACGATTATTGGTTCCTCCCCAATTAGGGAGGAACCATGTTAATTTAGGATATTAGTTCATCCAACCACGTTCTTTGTAATACTTTACAGCACCAGCATGCAGTGGAGCTGAAAGACCATCACTAATCATTTGCTCCTCGTTCAAGTTTGCAAAAGCTGGATGCAACTTTTTAAAGTCAGCAAAATTATCAAAAACAGCTTTTACGACTGTATAGACAACATTTTCTGGAACGTCTGTTGAAGTAATAAAGGTGGCTCCAACACCGAATGTTGACACGTCATTATCAGTACCCTTGTACATCCCACCAGGAACGGTTGCAGAGCGATAATATGGGTTGTCAGCAATTAACTTATCAATTGGTGCACCTTTAACCGAAATCAGCTCAACATCGCAGGTCGTTGCAGCTTCCGTCACAGCTGCAGCTGGATGTCCAATTGTGTAGATCATAGCATCGATCTTACCATCGCAAAGCGCTTGAGCCATCTCGGAACCTTTAAGCTCAGCAGCAAGTGCGAAATCGCCCATGGTCATGCCAAAAGCATCCATTACAACTTCCATGGTTGCGCGCTGTCCAGAACCAGGGTTTCCTACGTTTACTTTTTCACCTTTGAGCGCCTCAAAGGAGTCAATGCCCGAACCTTTTTTAACTATCAATGTAAAGGGTTCTGGATGTACCGAAAATACTGCTCTCAGACCTTCGAACGCACCTGCGTCTGCAAATTTTGAAGTTCCGTTATATGCATGGTATTGCCAATCAGATTGTGCAACACCAAATTCAAGCTCTCCTGCACGTACGGTGTTAATGTTATACACCGATCCACCTGTGGACTCTGCAGAGCAGCGAATCCCGTGTTCTTTGCGATCTTTATTAACTAGCCGACAAATGGCACCACCAGTTGGGTAGTAGACACCAGTCACACCACCTGTCCCAATAGATACAAATTGCTGTTCTGCAAAAGCTGGTGCCGCAAGTAAGCCAAGAGCTGCGACTACTGAAGTTAATTTCATGATAAATCCTCCCTAAGTTGATGATTCAATTTTCAAATAATACAGTTGTTTAATTTTTTGACAATTAAAAATACAAATGCTTTATTTTATAAAGTTGGAAATGAAGTATGCTCGGAGAAGTGGTTTGCAAACTCAGGCAAAACTAAAGGCGGCAATCAAGGATTTGCAGGTGAATTCTACGCCTACAATATCTGAGTTCGCGACTTGGTGCCTAACAAATTACAGCGAGATTGCTTTTCACTCCGTAAGAGCACTTGCTGACATTGCAAATGTAAATGCCAATACTGTAGTGAGATTTTCTAAAGAACTCGGTTTTAAGGGATATGAGGACCTAAGACAAAATGTCCAAAGTACTTTGCGAACAACACAAACGGCCTACAGCAAGCGCGCAGACGCCCTGATAGATCGAGACGAAAACGACTTATTTTCTGAACTCAAAGAAAGCTACACCCTAAATTCCAACACCCTGTTTCAGCCGTCAACACGAAGTGCAATTGTTGATGCTGCTAATTGCATCCGTTCTGCAGAAAAAGTTTTTACTGTCGGCGTCAGAAGCAGTTATTCTATCGCACACTATTTCTCATATGTTGGTTCGATGGCGTTTGAAAACATCACTCGTGCTCCAGCAGAACCTGGTGCCATAATGGATCAATTAGCTAAAGCTCGTGAAAGCGATGTTCTGGTCGCAATATCTTTTTCGTATTATTCAGCTGAAATTGTGAGAGCTGCCGAAATTGCCCGAGCAAAGCGAATGAAAGTTATTGCCATCACCGACTCATATAGCTCACCCCTTACAATTGATGCCGCTCACGTCATTGAGTTTCCAATCGAAGGACCGCAATACATGCCTACGCTGAGTGCAGCATTTATGGCTGTGGAATTAATCCTCGCGGCACTTGCTTCTCACTCATCCAACGCAAGTGGGAACATTCAGAAATTTGAAGAACAGATATTGAAATATGGCGGATATATTTCGTAGCGCTTTCAGATTTCGCACACAATTGTACTATATGATCGACTGAGGACTGTGTTCTTTCACTGGGTTGCAGACACAGTGTCGGACCCCGGACGCTCATGCCACAAACACCACAAAAAGTGTGCGTTTGGTGTGTTTTTGAATCTCACACGAATTGCGTTAGTGTGCAAAAATTAAGTCATTGATATTGTTTTGGAAAGTGGTGCCCGGG
>JAAEZW010000475.1 GCA_018222665.1 Paracoccaceae bacterium | reverse complement strand
AGGCGGCCATTCCTTCTTTTTGGTCCTCTGTCGCAAAGAGCGAATGGAACAAGCGCCGTTCAAATAACAAACCTTCATCCAGCGTTGTTTCGTAAGAACGATTAACTGCCTCTTTTGCCGCCATCACAGCCATCATGGATTTTTCAGCAATTTTCGCAGCAGCGCCCATTGCCTCATCCATCAGTTTTTTGGTCGGCACTACGCGGCTAACAAGCCCACAGCGTTCCGCCTCGTCCGCTTCCATGAAGCGTCCTGTTAGGTTCATGTCCATTGATTTGGATTTGCCAATATAGCGGGTCATGCGTTGCGAACCGCCCATACCCGCAATCACACCCAGATTGATTTCCGGTTGACCGAATTTTGCATTGTCCGCTGCGATGATAAAGTCACACATCATCGCCAATTCGCATCCACCCCCAAGCGCATAGCCAGAAACAGCCGCGATGATAGGTTTGCGAATGCGTCCAATTCTGTCCGATTCTTCGCCAAAAAGATTCTCATTGAACACATCTGAAAACGACTTGCTGCTCATCATCTTGATGTCTGCGCCAGCCGCGAATGCCTTTTCAGAACCAGTGATCACGATACAGCGCACCATTTCGTTTTTCTGCGAGGATTCAAGGGCATCAACCAGTTCCGTCAACAACTCTGCGTTCAATGCGTTCAGTGCGTCGGGGCGATTAAGTTTAATCAGGGCAATGTGGTTTTCCACTTCGACGATGATCGTCTCATAAGCCATGAAGATATCTCTCAATTGTTACATTCAGTCCACTTGCATATCACGAAACGGACATTGATCAAGCTATCTTTGACATTTGGGACAATAGAAACTTGATCGTCCAGATTGGACGATGCGCTTTATTTTAGCATCACAGTCAGTGTTGGTACATGCCTCTCCTTCGCGTCCGTATACTTTGAATGTGTGTTGGAAATATCCCAGTTCACCATCGCTGTGTCGAAAATCCTTTAGTGTGGAACCACCTGCCTGGATCGCTTCACTCAAAACGTCTCGGATGATTGCGACCATAGGCGCTGTCCGCTTGGCGCTGATTTTACCTGCCAATTTTTTAGGAGAGATCCCTGCACGAAATAAAACCTCGCAAACATAGATATTTCCTAATCCTGCAACAATGCGCTGATCCAGCAGTGCAGATTTTATCGGAGAATTTTTCTTTTCGAGAATATTCACGAGGTAATCTTCGTGAAATTCATTGCCAAATGGTTCGGGCCCAATGTTGCGTAGCAACGAGTGTGCATCGCCTAAATTGGTGTTTAATAAATCCATTGCACCGAAACGACGCGGATCGTTAAAGGTGATACGCGCTCCATTTTCCATCAAAAAAATAACATGATCATGTTTTTCGATTGGCGGGTGGTCATGCACAAAGTTGCCCAGTGGGTCACCAGAAACCAAAATCCGCCCAGACATTCCCAGATGGATCAGAAGCGTTTCGTTGGTGTCCAAATCGGCCAAGATATACTTGGAACGTCGACGTAACCCCAGCACTTTGGCCCCTGAAACACGTTCTGCCATAC
>JAAEZW010000048.1 GCA_018222665.1 Paracoccaceae bacterium | reverse complement strand
CAGCCAATGCGCCCGATTTCGCCCGTCCGTTTTCCAAAATGCCCGCGTAGGAATGCAAATGCGTGTGGTCGTATTTGCGCAAACCACGTGGTTCCAGATAAATCATCTGTTCGAAATTTGGCAGATCGGACTGAATTTCCAGAACCTTATCAACCTGTTCCTGATCGCCCGCGATGACATAACGTGCGCCACAGTGACCCAGAACATAGGCCATCTCTTCGGCGACCGCATCTTGGTACAGCGGAACGGGAACGCCGCCTGCCATTTCGATACCCACCATCGAAATATATAGGCTGGGGCGATTACGGCCGATGATCGCAACAAAATCCCCCTGCTTGATCCCAAGGTCGATCAGGCCAAGCGCGAGCGCCTCTGCCTCGGACGCGGCATCTGTCCACGTCCAAGTTTGCCAAATTCCAAATTCTTTTTCACGATACGCGGGCGCCGATGGATTGTTTTTGGCATTCCGACGAAACAACGCCGGAACGGATCGCAACCCGTTCTCGCCATTCAATGGCTCAGTCACTAAATGTTCCTCCCTTGGTCAGGCGTCATTCCCTGCGCCCGATCTGTTGACATTACGCTCAGGATCAAAGGTTTCGTCAAGATTGCAGAAATCTAACGAATTGTTACAAGCTGTTTGATCCGCTTTTCACACCCAAAAACGCGTGCTAGCTTTTTTCGAAATTGGAGCCTTCACATGGACGCACGGACACGGGACGCGATGACACGGGCGGGTTTGAACCTGATCCAGCAGGCCTTGTCGATTTATGATGCGAACCTGCGTTTGGTGTTGTCAAATCGTCGATTTCAGGAAATGTTTGATCTGCCCAAATCGCTGATCACGCCTGGCGCTCCCTTTGCAGACACCATTCGCTATGTTGCTGCGCGCGGGGATTACGGACCCCTAGATGATTTAGAAGCCTTCGTCATCGAACGCGTGGAAATGGCGCAAAGCTTTACACCACACTACATGGAACGCACCCGCGGCAATGGTCAGGTCATCAGTGTTGAGGGCACCCCCCTGCCCAATGGGGGGTGGGTGACCGTTTATACCGACATCACCCAAATCAAACGACAAGAGGATATGTTACGCGCCAGATCAGAGGAATTGTCGGGGCAGCTAAGTGCCTATTCCCAAGAGCTGAGTACAACAAACCGCAAGCTGGCCTCGACCATTTCTGCGCTAGAACAATCGCAACAAGACCTGCAAGAAATCGAGGCGCGCACACGATTAACAACCGAAATGATGCCCGCGCATATCGCCCATGTCGGACCAGATCGGCGATATACCTATTCCAACAAACGCCTAAACCTTGTGATGCCGGGACGCCCCGCAGACATCATAAACAGACACATCGCCGAGGCCTTGGGCGCGCAAACATATTCAATGATCGAACCCTATCTGAATTCTGCATTGGATGGGAAATCTTCGGTTTTTGAATTTACCGATGATCTGTCGTCGCGTCGGATCAGAACCGCGTTTACACCCGATACATCCGAATCCAATCAGGTAAGCGGTGTTTACATCCTATCCATGGATGTCACCGAAGAGGCCCAAGCGCGCGCCACATTGCAACAGCAAAGCAAGCGCGAAATGGCATCGCACCTGACCAGCGGTTTGGCGCATGATTTTTCAAATCTATTGACCATCATCTTGGGCGCGCAAGGGCGATTGACAAAATTAGATTTACCGCCCGATGCACGACAATTGGTGGATGCTACGTTAAACGCGGCAACCCGTGGTGGGGCGCTATTGCATTCCATCGCCGATATGGTGGGCAATCGTGCACCCCATCCACGCGCCATAACCATTACAGAGGTTTTTGAACAAATCGCACCGCTGGCGCATAGTGCGCTGGATAGCCAACATAAATTGTCACTGAAACCCCCGAAAACGGATCAGCACTGGCTCTTGGACGCGGGCCAATTAATGGATTCGTTGTTGAACCTGATCCTGAATGCGCGTGATGCAATCGGTAAAGAGGGGACAATCACCCTTGCTGCCAAAATTGTAAAAGACACATGGATCGAATTTGTTGTCACCGACACGGGCCCTGGGTTTTCCGACAATGCGTTACAGCACGCGTTTGACCCTTTCTTTACCACCAAAGGGGAGCATGGAACGGGCCTTGGCCTTAGCATGGTTTATGATGTGGCCAAGATGAATGGCGGTTCCCTAGTTTTACAAAATGGGTTTCGTGGGGCGCGCGTGACCTTGCGCCTCCCCGCACGTCAGGCCATTGCGGAACACCCACCTGGAATGGCATTGTTGGTCGAGGATCAAACAGACCTACGCGATGTTTTCCGCAGCTATTTGACGGGTATGGGGTATTCTGTGATCGAAGCAAGCGGCGTTGACGAAGCCCGTGCGCTACTACGCGAATTACCCGAAATCACCCTGATTTTGACCGATCTGCAGCTGGAAGGCGAAGAAACAGGTGTCGATTTAATCAGCGGTTTAGAAAATACCAAATCACTTGTTCTGTTTATGTCATCACTCCCCGCGGACCACCCATTGGTCATCCGTGCGCAGCGCATGGCACCTGTTCTTGCCAAACCATTTGAAATAGGCGATCTAAGAGCAACTTTGAAAGATGCTTTGAATGTCACAACCCCTCGTCACAATCCTTGATGATGAACCCGAAATTCGTCGTATTCTGGCCGATACATTAGAAGAGGCTGGGTTTCGCACGATGGGATTTTCACGCGCAACGGAATTTGAAGCCGCCCTGAAAAGCAACACACCAGACGTGTGTTTGGTGGATTTGGGCCTGCCTGATCGTGACGGCCTAACACTTGTGCATCGCCTTGCATTGGAACAGGGGGCCATTGTCATCATCATATCAGGACGTGCACAGGTTCAGGACCGCGTTACGGGACTGGAATTGGGGGCCGATGATTACATTATCAAACCCTTTGATCCAAGCGAAGTTGTGGCCCGTATCCGTGCACGACTACGCAAAGATCGCGCACAGGCCGAACCAGGAAATCTTGCTAAATTCGCCGATTGGACAGCCGATTTTGACCGATATTCATTGATCGACAGTCAGGGCGAGGAAACCCCATTTTCTCATGCCGAGGGCGAAGTTCTACGCCTCTTTCTTGAAAGTCCGAAACGCCTGATTTCCCGCGCCTTCATGCAAGAACGACTGGGCGGCGCCGCAGGCGAAAGCTTTGATCGAGCGATGGACGTGCGTATTTCGCGACTGCGCACAAAACTGAAAGAAGATCCAAAAAACCCACAACTGATCAAAACGATTTATGGGGCGGGATATATCTTTTTGGGCGACGTTAGCTGGGATCGTTAATTGAAACTGTCAAACGGGATGAATTTCACAAAATCCCCATGCGTAATCGTGACTGCGTGATCTGGCAGTTCGACAAAGCCATTTGCCCAACTTAGACCGCTAATGCGCCCCGATCCCTCGGATTTGAAAACCTCAACCTGATCTCCAGTTAATCGCGCGCGTAAATATTCACGTCGACCAGGTTTCTTCCGTTTTTCGAAATTGGCCTTCACCCAATAGGATTGCGGCGTCATCCAGTGACCCCCTGCCAACACATTAAAAGAAGGGCGCGCAAAGATCATCGCACAGGTTGCCGCGGCAACTGGATTACCTGGTAGGCCAAATATCGGCATAGCCCCCCACATACCCATCGCCAAGGGACGCCCGGGTTTCACGGCAATCCGCCAAAATTCGATTGATCCCGTTTCAGACAGCAATGCAGAAAGATGATCTTCATCCCCTGCAGAGGCGCCTCCAGAGGTCAGCAACACATCAACATTTTCTTGGGCGTGGTCCAGCCGTTCGCGCAACTGATCGCGATCATCATTCACGTGCCCCAGATCAACCGCCACAAACCCCCATGCCGCAATAAGGGATAACAACATTGGTCGATTTGCATCATAAATCTGATGCGGGGCTGCGGATTGGGTGACATCACACACCTCATCCCCCGTGGACAAAACACCAATGCGTAAACGGCGGAAACATTCGATTTGCGAAATGCCCACTGATGCGGCAAGGCTTAGATCAGTGGCCCGCAACCTTTGACCTGTTGTCAACATAACATTCGCAGGTTGCACATCCTCGCCTGCTTTTCGGGTGTTTGCCCCCAATTTCAAAGGCCCATGGAACACAACCTCTTGACCATCTGTGGCAACATCCTCTTGCAGAACAACGGTATCCACGCCTTTGGGCAGTTGCGCACCCGTTAGGATGCGCACGGCTTGTCCCTCGGCCACCGCAGACTTCAATGGCACACCTGCGGCCGCACGCTCTGGATGCAGGGCGAGGCGAACAACCCCCTCTGCACTGGCAAGCGATCCTGCAAACCCATATCCATCAACTGCTGAGTTCGCCTTGGGTGGTGATGCACGTGGGGCAATCACATCCTGCGCCACAAACCGATCACGTGCCTTTGAAATATCAACTGTTTCGGTCGACACGACACAACGCAGTGCCGATTTCAACTGGGCGAGGGCATCATCAACAGGTGTCCAATCCACCCCAGGCGGCAAGGCAAAACAATCGTTTTTTAATGGTGGTGGTATGACCATAATGTCCCCTCAGTCATGCTGATCCCAGCAATCCATCCTTCTTCCCGCACCCTATCATCCAAACGTTCACTTGGATAGGCGGCATCCCAATCCGCGCGACGCACCTGTAAAAATCCCTTGGTCGACGTGCGGACCTGTACTGCGTCTTTGATGTGATAGGCCTGATCGGGAAACCGTTGGATCAACTCGTTCTGATCCAAGGCAAATATGGATGGAAAGATTTCCGCCAGAACCACCCCGTTTAAGCCAGGTGGGATCGGCCCGTCAAAGGGCCATAGATGAATATCAGGGAACCTAGAAACCAACTGATGCAGTCGTGCAATTCCCAATAACGCCTGCGACCCGACTGAGCCTGTCGTAAACAATTTCCAACTGGATTGCGCGCCCTTTATCCCATCTTCGGTCGCGCGAAATTCGGGCAAACCGTGGCCCTGTCTTTGGCTGCCTTTATGGGGCAGGTCTGCATATTGCACATTTGCAGGTGCGCCCCAAAAGGGGCCTACGCCCGGAAACATCCCGTTTATATCTGCTGCAACCTGAAATCGGTTATTTGCGTTTTGCGCATCATCCTGAATGCGATCCGCCAAGCACCGCCACAGCGATCGAATATCGCGTGATCCCGTTAGATGTTCGGCAAACCCGCGGGGATATCCAAATGAAAAATCAAACCCAATGAGGGTTGTTCCCTTTTGATCCCTGGCCGTTTCGACAACCGTATGGATGTAATCCATCGCTGACTGTCGCGTGCGATGATAAATTGGATGGGATAGAGTGGTTTGATCGCCGTAACAGGTAAAAATTGCATCTGCACAGGGGGCAACGGGCGAAGGTTTTGAGCGCCCAGACCAGTCAACCGTTAGGACACGATCAAACATCCAATTCCAAATTTTGTGCGATGAAATTCGCAATCGCGGCCGTATCGTTCAAATCCAACACAGGACGATCAACCGACACTGACGTATCACTGGCCACCGCAACGATTGTTTCATCCTCTGGTGCGATCAATGGCTGACCCGTTTCTTTTCGATGCGCCTCAATTTTCGGGTGGCGATCACGTTTATACCCCTCGATCAGAACCAAATCGACGGGCGACAGTTGTTTTAGCAAATCACCAAGGCTTGGTTCATCTTCATCGCGCAATTCATGCATCAACGCCCAGCGGTTTCGTGACGCCAACAAAACCTGCCGCGCCCCTGCGTCGCGGTGGCGATAACTATCGCGACCTGGATGATCAATATCAAAACTGTGATGGGCATGTTTGATGGATGACACGCTTAATCCACGTGCAGTGAATTCCGCTATCAAACGCTCCATCAGGCCCGTTTTCCCCGAATTTTTCCAACCTGTAACACCAAATATTTTCATGAGAGGGTTTCCATCATTTTATTCGCCAACTCCAAATCTTCTGGTGTGTTGATGTTAAAAAACGGGTCGATGTCACCGCTTTCAAAAACATGAGTTTCCGCGCCATGCTGATCCGTCCACAAAACAACCTTGCGCAATCCATCCTGCAAGGCGGATCGTAAATCATCACGCAAGGCGACGGGCCACAACCCAAAGGTTGGGTGACGCACGGTTTTCCCACCCTCAATTTTTGTCGCGGCAAGGGCGATTGGTACATCCATGTGTTTTGATGCAGTCTCAAGGGCCGAAACCAGATTGGTTGGAAAAAACGGGGTATCGGCCGCCACGGAAACAATATGATCAAACCCATGTTCCGCCGCATAATCCAGCCCCGCAAGCACACCTGCCAAAGGCCCCAAAAATCCATCCAAGCTGTCGGCAACCACGGGCAGTCCAAATTCATCAAATCGCGCAGGATCACCGTTTGCATTTAAAACCATCTGGTCCACCTGTGCACCCAATCGCGCAATCACCTGATCCAAAACACGAGAGGATGCCCCAAGGGACAGCAATGATTTATCACCGCCCCCCATGCGCCGCGCCAAACCACCCGCAAGGATCACGCCCAAGGGTCTAACCATGTTCGGCCCCTTTGCGTCCCGCGCTTTTGGGATCATCCTGAACTGTGGTTAAATCCGCATCAAAATCTAGGCGTTCGCTGCCTGATAAGCATTGAAACCGTTTCCCCTTCATCCGACCGATCAATGTCATCCCCACCTGTTCGGCAATCTCAACACCCCATGCGGTGAAACCCGAACGCGAGGCCAAAACGGGAATACCCATCTGTGCGGTTTTAATCACCATCTCGGACGTGAGCCGACCCGTTGTATATAGAATTTTATCCCCCCCACTGACATCGTTCCGCATCATCCAACCTGCGATCTTATCCACCGCGTTATGACGCCCCACATCCTCCATATAAACCAACGGACGATCCTGTTCACACAGTACCGTTCCATGGATCGCCCCCGCCTCAAGATACAGGGAAGGCGTCCGATTAATGCGTGAGGCAAGCGTATATAACCATGAGGTTTTGACAGATTGCGCAGGCAGTTTCAGATCCTCTAACCCCTCCATCATATCACCAAAAACTGTTCCAACGGCACACCCGCTGGTACGCGTTTTCTTTTTCAGTTTTTCTTCATAATTTGTCTGCGTTTCGGTGCGCACCACAATTGTTTCAAGTTCATCATCATAGCTGATGCCCGTGATCGCCTCGCTTGGGTTCAGCATCCCTTGATTGCGCAAAAACCCAACGGCAAGGTATTCAGGGTAATCCCCAATTGTCATGGCCGTTACGATTTCCTGAGAATTTAGATAGATGGTCAAGGGGCGTTCTTCGATCACGCGAATGGTCTGTGTGTTGCCTTCGTGATCTGTTCCACGGATTTGACGCGTCACGCCATCCCCCGTCGCATTTGGCGCGATCAAATATCCATCCCAGTCCGCAGCTGCCATTGATCATCCTCCTATTCAGAAGAATAGGTTAAATCAAATATGGCCAATGTCCACAGGTGCAGAACGACTATTTTTGCTTGATCCTGTTTGGATCATAGGCCTCTAACGCGACGCGTTTGTCGGCATCGTCGTATTCATATAATTTTTGTTCACGAACGCCCCTGATTTTTGCGAAATCGGCGGCCAACCGATTTGGGAACATGGTCTGACCACACCCTTCAAATCCAGGGATTTGGCGCAAAATTGCAGAGCTGGCGCTGGCACAAAATGCGGATGTCACAGGACCATTCGCGCGCACCAGTTGCAGGGCGCGTTCCGCGATTTCAGGACTGACATCCAAATCCTGTATTACAACATGGTGGGTTTTGCGGGCGTGCGCGCGTGTATAAAATTCCAGCACGCTGGGCGCCGCACCATAAAGGACATCATCCTGTTCAATGAAAACGTCGTGTTTAATGGTTCCCGCAGGATCAAATATCACCCGCTGGGATGCATTAACCACCAAAGCAGAGGTGCCCCTGCCCCGCTTTCATTATTTACCATTGTATAGAGAGAGATACGCGGGGGGCCATCATGCATATAGGCCACGTCCCGCACCATTTTATCAGATGCGTAATGTGCGGTTTCTTTTATACATCCACTCAGCGCCAGTGCGGACACCAGCGCAATCGCCACAAAACGCATCCCCAAACGTTTTATTAGCCGTTGACCAATGCCATAAAGACAAGGATGCCGATGCTAAGAAGTGAGATTTTCACTGTCCAGCTGATAAAGCCGTTGAATGTTTCCTCTTGGACTTTGGTGTCCATTGAACCGTGTTTATGTTCAACCATTTTTAAGACCCTCTTACATGCTTTTTCCGCTATTTAGCTGATTCAGTTTCAAGTGTCACGTGCTTTGGGTGCAGTGATTTGTCCCACCCTAAATTGTGCGATATAGATATGCGCCACTTTGGTCTAAAACACGCTCTGCACGTCCCGCCAAATAAAGGTGGTTCAGGTGCGCAACAGATTCAACCAAGGCCAGCCCGTATTCCCCTTCCCCAATTTTGCGCTTGAACAGGGCAGGAAAACAATCGGTCGCGCATTTGGGTTCCGCGATATATTCAACCAAGCGATCCAATGCGTGATGATGATTTTCGATCAATTGCTGCATACGGTGCGGCAAACCCAAAAACGGCAATTTGTGCCCCGCCAGTACCAAATGCGTTGGTTTTGAATATTGGTTGAACCTTTCACAGGCTTCTAACCATTCGCCTACTGGATCGGCTTCTGGTTCTGTCGCATAGACCCCTAAATTCGGGCTAATGGCCGATATGATCTGATCCCCCGATATAACGATATCTTCGTCGCGGCACCAAAATGTTGCATGCTCTGGTGCGTGTCCATTGCCGATACGAATATCCCAAGTTCGACCACCCATGGTGATTTCATCACCTTCCTTGATACGGTGAAACCCAAGTGGGATTGGGTGAACAGTATCGGCGAAATTAAATGGTTTTCCCTTGGCCCGTTTATCCAATTCCACAGGATCCATACCTGCCTTGCGCCAAAAATCCAGCGTTTCGGATGTCGGCAATTCTTGGACGTCTAGTGTCAACATACGTGCCATTAACCAAGCGGTGCGTGTGGCCCAGATTTCTGCGCCATATTCGGATTTAAACCAGCCTGCCAATCCAACATGATCTGGATGATGATGGGTTAAAATAACACGCGTGATCGGTCGTCCACCCAATTCACGCGCCATCAAATCCCGCCATAACCCACGCGTTTTGTTCGACCCCATGCCCGTGTCAACAATGGTCCACCCATCCCCGTCATCCAAGGCATAGATATTCACATGATCCAAGGCCATCGGCAGGGGCAGTCGTATCCACAAAATACCCTGCGCGATTTCAATGGCACGCCCAAATTCGGGCGGCTCAGGCCAAGGATATTCAAGGGTTTGTGTGCCGTCCATAATCAGCCCGCCAATAATTCTTCAGGGGAAAATGCATAAATATCCTCGGCACCCTGACGCGCGGCATGGAGCAATCCGATATGTTCAGGAAGCAAACGACCGACGTAGAAGCGCGCCAATTTCGTGCGCGGACCTTGGCCACCCTCGGCCAAGCTGGCGCGCAGATGGAAATAGGCTCCCAAAACACGTGCCCAGGCACGCAGGAACGGCTGCGCACCTGCAAATCGGTCATTCAAATCAGATTGTTTCAACATCCAATCGATTGCTTCACGCAGGCTTTCCAAGGATTGCCAAACGGGTTCTGCGATATCAGACATTTGATCACGGGCGGCTTCGATGTTGGCCTGCATTTCATCCAGAAGCGCATAGGCAGCATCACCCCCATCCATCAATTTCCGTGCAACCAAATCCATCGCTTGAATTCCATTGGTGCCTTCGTAAATCGCGGTGACGCGCACGTCGCGGGCATATTGTGCAGCACCTGTTTCTTCGACATATCCCATGCCGCCATGTACCTGGACACCGATATGGGCCACCTCATTCCCAATATCTGTTCCAAAAGCCTTGGTAATGGGCGTCAAAAAGGCAGCCCGCGCAGACCATTCGTCAGAGCCTGTGGCGTGCCCCAAATCAATCGCTGTAGCAGTGGCCAATGCAATTGCACGGGCCGCGAAAATTTCCGCTTTCATCGTGGCCAGCATGCGGCGCACATCAGCATGGTCC
>JAAEZW010000474.1 GCA_018222665.1 Paracoccaceae bacterium | reverse complement strand
AGGTGATTTTGCACCTGTCGTGATCAAAGCGGGCGCATTGAACAATATGCATGATTTGGTTGTTAGCCCAGAACACCGTCTGTTTGTTTATCAACGACAGGATAAATTGGGCATAGGCCGCGCCGAAACATTGGTGCGGGCCAAACATTTGGTAAATGGCAAAGACGTCCATCGCCTGGATGATGGATATGTCGAATATTACCAGCTGCTAATTGTTGAACATCAAATCATCTATGCCGAAGGCATCGCCACAGAAAGCCTGTTGTTAAGACAAACTGCGTTCAACCAATGCGGTGAACCTGCTCCATCAAGCCTCGCGCGGGTAAAATTCGTTTTTCCACGCATTCTGAACGCCCAAGAGTTGCCAAGCGCAGACGCGCGCAATATAGGCAAGTCATGACACAAATCGCCTCAAATCGCCCCGACCTACCGCCTGAAATTGGCCGCCGCCGCACATTTGCGATTATTTCGCACCCAGATGCAGGCAAAACCACATTGACGGAAAAGTTTCTGTTGTTTGGTGGCGCGATCCAAATGGCGGGCCAAGTGCGTGCCAAGGGTGAAGCGCGGCGCACGCGTTCAGATTTCATGCAGATGGAAAAGGACCGCGGGATTTCGGTAAGCGCATCTGCCATGTCCTTTGAATATCATGATTTTCGCTTCAACCTCGTGGACACCCCTGGCCACAGCGATTTTTCCGAAGACACCTATCGCACACTGACGGCTGTGGATGCAGCCGTGATGGTGATTGACGGCGCAAAAGGTGTCGAAAGCCAGACCCGCAAACTGTTCGAGGTATGTCGCCTGCGCGATCTGCCGATTTTGACCTTTTGTAACAAAATGGACCGCGAAAGCCGCGAAACATTTGAAATCATAGATGAAATCCAAGAACATCTTGCGATTGATGTCACACCTGCCAGTTGGCCAATCGGGGTGGGCAGTGAATTTTTGGGCTGTTATGATCTGTTGAATGATCGGTTGGAATTGATGGACCGCGCTGACAGAAACCGCGTTGCAGAGAGCATCGAAATTAACGGATTGGACGACCCCAAACTGAAAGAGCATGTGCCAGAACATCTTTTGGAAAAATTTCTAGAAGAGGTTGAGATGGTGCGCGAACTGCTGCCAACCCTAGACCCCCAAGCGGTGCTAGAGGGGCACATGACCCCCATTTGGTTTGGATCGGCGATCAATTCCTTTGGCGTCAAAGAATTGATGGACGGCATTGGAAGATACGGACCAGAGCCCCAAATCCAATCCGCCGAACCCCGTCAAGTCGCCCCAGAAGAACCCAAGGTGTCTGGTTTTGTCTTTAAGGTGCAGGCCAATATGGACCCAAAGCACCGCGACCGCGTGGCCTTTGTCCGATTGGCATCGGGACATTTCAAGCGAGGTATGAAACTGCTGCATGTGCGCAGTAAAAAACCGATGGCCGTTTCAAACCCTGTTCTATTCCTTGCCGCAGATCGTGAATTGGCAGAAGAGGCATGGGCAGGTGATATCATCGGCATTCCAAACCACGGACAATTGCGCATCGGCGACAC
>JAAEZW010000047.1:6674-10238 GCA_018222665.1 Paracoccaceae bacterium | reverse complement strand
ATGAACATCGTGTCGGGTTTGATCATGTTGGTTAAAAATAAGGGGCGTGATATCGGTATTTTACGTACAATGGGATTAAGCGAGGGCGCTGTTTTGCGCGTATTTTTCCTATGCGGCGCGTTCACTGGGGTTCTGGGCACTTTGTTTGGAACTGTTTTGGGATGCCTTTTTGCCATCTACGTCGATACAATTTTCGCGTTTGTAAACTATGTGTCCGGCGGCGGTGTTTGGGATCCATCCATTCGCGGGATTTATGAAATTCCGGCTGAATTAAAATTGGATGATGTGATCACGGCGGTCACCCTTTCGCTTGGGCTTAGCTTTGGGGTCACCTATTTTCCAGCGCGTCGCGCGGCACGCATGAATCCAGTTGAGGCGCTCCGCTATGAGTGATGTTGTCCTTGAACTACGGGGGATCCATAAATCCTATAATCACGGCGCGCCGAACGCGCTTCGCGTTCTAGAGGATGTGAACGTCACCTTACATAAGGGGCAGATCAGTGCACTGGTTGCGCCATCTGGCGCAGGCAAATCCACATTGCTGCATATTGCGGGCCTCTTGGACACCCCCGATCAGGGTGACGTTTATTTGCACGGATCCGCGATCGGCACAGCGGGTGATCAACGACGCACCGCAGCCAGACGTCAGGACATTGGATTTGTCTATCAATTCCATCATCTATTGCCCGAATTCAGTGCCTTGGAAAATATCATCCTACCGCAATTGGCAGATGGCGCGAACACCGCTGCTGCGAAAAAACGTGCGGGAGATCTGTTGGACATGGTCGGGTTGGGCGCGCGGGCAGATCAGCGCCCCTCGCAATTATCAGGGGGCGAACAGCAACGTGTGGCGCTGTGCCGTGCCTTGGCCAATAACCCCAGCACTTTGCTTGCAGACGAACCAACAGGAAACTTGGATGAGGGGACATCGGATCAGGTGTTTAACCTAATTCTTGAAATTGCGCGGGAAACCGGCCTATGTGCATTGATCGCCACACATAATCCTAACCTTGCCGCGAAAATGGACCGAACCCTGCGGCTTCAGGACCGACGCCTGCATCAGGAATAGTATTTTTTGTAAAGTGCTTCGGGTGTTGCCCCCAACAAAAATTGAAACAGCAAGGCAAGGTTTCGAAAACCGCGGTGTAGCCATCCCTGCGCGTTATATTTTTCAGCGCTGGTCGTGATCGTGATTGGCAAGGCAGTCAAACGGCGCCCTAATTTACGGGCAAGGATCACATCCTCCATCAAGGACGCAGTTGGGTAACCCCCTACAGAAGCGAGAAGGCTTTTGTGTATAAGGATGCCCTGATCCCCATAAGGCAGTGCAAAAATTTTGGATCGTAGGTTTGCCCATTTCGCCACCCACCATGCGGCAAAACCAATTGCATCAAATTGCAGTTGAAAATAGTAGGCGCGTTCGGGATCTGGTGCGGCCGGGATCAATTCCGCCCATCCTTGGGATAAACGCGAGTCTGCATGCAGGATCAAAACCCAATCGCATTTACAGGCGGATACACCTGCGAAAATCTGTCCCCCCCGCGATGGCTTTGTCTCAAAAAATATCGCACCAACCTCTTGGGCAATGTCGAGGGTCGCATCATTTGACCCACCATCCACAATCACCAAGTCACCTATCACGCCCGCGAATACGCCCTCCATCAAACTTTCAAGCGTTGATGGCAGGACCTGTTCCGCATTCAGAGTTGGGATTACGACACTAAGTTTTTGTGACATCTCTTTCCAATCAAATGGTTGGTCCTTATATGTGATGAACCAATTAGCACAAGAATGGTAGAAAAATGCAACGCAAGGTGTTTCGATTTTCTGGCACAGATGCCCGAAAGTTTCTTCAAAACTTGATCACCAACGATGTCAAACGTCTGGATGACGGTCCAGTTTATTCCGCGCTTTTGACACCGCAGGGCAAATTTATCGCTGATTTTTTTCTGATCCCTGACGGCAATGATATCTTGATGGATGTTGATGCGGACGCGGCAACCACCTTGATCCCACGTTTAAATATGTACAAACTGCGTGCAGACGTCACAATTTCAGAAACCGATTTGATTGTATCCCGCGGCCTAAACGATGCACCAGAAGGCGCAGTTGCAGATCCACGAGATGCCAACCTTGGGTGGCGTTACTATGGCGCTGAGGATCTGGGTACGGATACGGTCAATTGGGATGCCTTGCGCGTTTACCATAAAATTCCCGAAATGGGCCGTGAACTTGATGCTGAAAGCTATATCCTTGAAATGGGTTTCGAAGGATTAAATGGCGTTGATTTTAGAAAAGGCTGTTATGTCGGCCAAGAGGTGACCGCGCGCATGAAGCACAAAACCGAACTACGGAAGGGTTTGGTGCGATTGGTTGGTGACGCTGACATTCCCGAAAACGCTGACGTCATTTCAAATGGTAAGGTCATTGGGCGTACGCATACAAGCGCCGGGAAACGCGCACTTGCCTATTTACGGTATGATCGTGCGGATGGTGACATCAGCGTTAATGACATTGCTGTCAAGTGGCAGAAATAAACGTGGGCCTTTCGGCCCACAACTATGGCGCCTAGGCGCGCTCTGAATAATCCATCGTTTCTGTGTTTACCACGATGTCTTCGTCCTGTGCGATAAAGGGTGGCACCATAACCTTGACACCGTTGTCCAAGATCGCTGGTTTAAAGCTATTGGCGGCCGTTTGGCCTTTGACCACTGGCTCTGTCTCAACAACTTTGCATGTGACTTTTTGGGGAAGGGTCGCGTTCAGGGCTTCTTCATCGTAAAATTCTACAACAATGGTCATGCCATCTTGAAGGAATGGACGACGTTCGCCCAAAAGATCAGCGGGAAGTTCGATTTGTTCATATGTTTCTGTGTCCATGAACACCAACATTCCATCGGATTCATACAGAAACTGTTGGTCCTTTTGCTCAAGACGGACACGCTCAACTTTATCGGCGCTACGGAAGCGTTCATTCAGTTTGGAACCATTGCGCAAATTGCGCAATTCAACCTGCGCAAAGGCACCGCCCTTGCCTGGTTTTACGTGATCAACTTTCACTGCGGCCCAAAGACCACCATCATGTTCTAACACATTACCTGGACGAATTTCGTTTCCGTTGATTTTTGGCATCCGAAGGTCCTCGTTCAAACGTTGAATTTAAATCTTTCGCCCCTATATCTGGTGGACCAATAGTTGGCAAGCGCGCTTATCTGCGGAAAAGGTATGCATATTCAGCATGACAGTTATGCAAAATAAGCCTACCCGAATCGTTTTTTTTCGGGCATAAGCATCGCTACGCCAAAATGACAAGATATAAAAGGACGACGAGATGGTTGATTTCGTTGATGCGACTGCATTTAACGCTGAACAAGGTAACCGCGCCCGCAAACTGTTTGCGGCAGTGGTATTGGCAGCATTGGACGATGCAATTGCGGACGATAAGAAATACGGCAACGGCCCAGACCAAATCGCGCGTTGGGCGCGGTCTCGCGATGGGCGCGAAGTGTTGTCCTGTGCAGGCATTGATCCGAATGAACGGGTTGTTGCAGGATTGATGGAGTT
>JAAEZW010000047.1:0-6221 GCA_018222665.1 Paracoccaceae bacterium | reverse complement strand
TGCGTGCAATGATCTCTTCCAATTGGGTAACTTTGGCCTCAAGCGAATGGGACAACACCAAGGGTCGCGGTGCACGTGGCTTTGGGTCAAGCCCTGCGCGCTGCGATGGGGTCAAAACCAATTTCGCGCCTTCATTTTGCGCAGGCTCTTCCGACACAATGCGTTTAAGCGATGACAGAAGTTCGTCTGCCGCTTTTTGTTCTGATGATCCAGACATTCAGTGATTAACCCAACTTTCCAGCATCAGGATACCTTTCAATGCGGGTTTTCACAACACGCAAGGTTATTTCTGGCCCAGTGCCTCTAAAACGCGGTCCAAGGCTTTGCCTTGATCGCTGGCCGCTGGGGCATTTTTGACATGGTTATAATATGCCGCCAGATCATATTTTTGCACAGGCAAATTCAGATGGTCCACGGTCAATTGCCCCATTTGCGCCAAGAGACGGTAGGCTGCAACCTGTTCATCAGCCAAGGCGGAAATTAGGCTGGCTTTGGCGTTTAACAGGTCTTGTTCCGCATTCAACACGTCCAATGTGGTACGTGCGCCCAATGTTGCCTCTTCTTTCGTGCCGTCAAAGGCAACTTGTGAGGCGCGAATTTGCTCTTCCGTTGCCTTGCGACTGGCACGTGCCATGTCCAACAGGGCGTATGAGGTTGCGGTTGCCTGCTCAATCTGGCGCTTGCTTACATGTAGGTTCGCAACCTGTGCTTCTTTCTGTGCTTGCGATTTTCGGATGACGGACGGGATATTTCCACCCGTATAGATCGGACCACGGATATTGAGAGAAATCGATCCAGGCTCTGTTGCTTTCGAACTGTTGGTGCTGGCAATACCATAGGAACCACCAATCGTCGCGGTTGGTCCACTGGCTGTTTTGGCACGCGCAATGTTCAGATCTGCGGCTTTGATCGTATGCTGAATTTGGCGCATCGCTGGATGATTGCGCACAGCAACAGACTGTGCCGCGGCTACAGAGGCGGGCAGTTTCGGCAGGCTGGGCGGTGTGGATAGACCATTGGCATTAACACCGACCGCTTGCTTATATCGAGCTTTCGCTTGTTTTAGCGCACCTTTAGCGGCCTCAAGCTGCGCAAGGGATGACGCTAATCTCGCCTCTGCCAAGGCCACATCGGTTTTTGTGACTTCGCCCACATCAAAGCGGTCTTGCGCGGCCCGTAGTTCTTCTTGAATCACACGCAAGTTATTTTGCATAAGCGCAACTGTTTCCGTTTCACGGCGCACATCCATATAGGCCTGCACAGCGTCAAGCAAAACGTTTTGTTCAACGGAAATCAACGATTGACGCGTCGCCAAAACGGTTTCTTTTGCAGCTTCGATGGCGAACTTATTCGAACCACCGTCATAAATTGTCATCTCAGCAGACAAAGCCAAAGACCGCGAGGTGCTATCCGTATTTACCAAGGCACCCGTTACGGGCGATAGCGATCTGCCGAAGTTATGCGTGATCCCAGCGCTCCAATTGAATACGGGACGCAGGGTAGCCACAGCTTGTGCAACATCTTCATCCGCGGCACGCAAAACAGCGCGATTTTGTTCCAGCAGGCCAGAATTATTGTAGGCTTTGGTCAATGCCTGACGAAGCGTATCAGCGGAAACGGCCCCTGCCCCAACGATCAACGCGGATACCGCTAGTACAGATAATTTCATTCCAAAACGCATTCGCATCATTTCAAACCTTTTTCAAAATCACCTGACAGAAATGCGCCAAGCGTCTCGTTACAATGTAAACGCCCGATGACGTTGAAACCCATCTAATGTTGGGGCCCCTGCATTAAAAGATGCGCGCCAATCCATACGTCCGTCAAGCTTGTATCCGATTTTAACGGTCCCAAGCGCGCCTTCTGCGAAAAGACATGCGATTTTGCCACCTTCCTTTAGCTGTCCCAACACCGTATCGGGTACGTGTTCAACCGCACCTTGGATCAGTATAACGTCATAGGATCCGTGTTCTTCGGCACCCTCGGCCAACTCTCCCAAATGCGGGATTACATTGTCAGCGCCAAAATCGCCCAATGCTTCGCTTGCTTCATCAAAACGGGTCTGATCATCCTCAACCGCAACAACAGCTTCGCCCAGTTGCGATAAAACTGCCGCTGAATATCCAAGCCCCATGCCGATATCCAAAACAAAATCGGTCGGCTGGATATCCAATGCATCCAACATTTTCGCAAATGTACGCGGATCTAGGATCGTACGGTTACCGCCCAAATCAATGTTATCCCCCATATAGGCCGCCTCGCGTTTGTCACGTGGTACGAAATTTTCGCGCGGCACAGAAAGCATTGCGGAAATGATTGGGAATTTGGTCACGTCTGATGGGCGAATTTGCGTATCAACCATCATTGTGCGGCGGGTTGCGTAATCTGTCATGTCAAACTCTCATGAAAGCGTCGTATCGCTTGCTTCTTGCCATAGATAAACGACATGGGCAATGGCAGCGTTAGGAAGATTTTAATCGCCCTGCCGCAAATGCCGACAGGGCCAACATGAATGCAGCGATGCTTAAACACGCACTCACGCCACCCATTTGATAGCTTATCCCAGACAAAAGCGTTCCCACTAAACGCCCAGAAGCATTTGCCATGTAATAGAAACCAACATCCATCGTGACACGCGATCCTGTACTGAATTCTAGGATAAGGTAGGAGTGAAGGGATGAGTTTACGGCAAAGATCGCGCCAAACAACAAGAGAGCGATCACAACAACAGTGGCGTTCAGCATTGTCGCATCGGGACGCATATACAAAAATACCGATAGGCCGAGTGGTACAATCATCAGCATCCAAGCCCAACGTGCGGTATCCTGGATAAGAGCACCAGAACCGCGCGTGGATGCGTGCAGAATTCTGTGGGCATTGCCCTGCACCACCCCATAAAGGATGATCCAAATTGCCATAAATCCACCGATTAGGAAAAAGGCATTGCGATTTCCCTCGGTACTGCTGTCCGATAAAACCGCATAAAAGTAGATTGGGATCCCAACAACAAACCACACATCCCGTGCCCCAAACAAAAATACACGCGCCAGCGATAGCCAATTTACATTCGCATTTTTGGACAGGACTTCTTTGAATTTTGCGTCTTTACGGCCTGTGGGTAAGCCCGCTGGCATGCGCAGGATCAAAACCAACAAAATGAAACTCAAGAATAAGGCCATCCCTTGGATCACCGCGTGAAAACCGAATGCCCCCAGCGCCACGGCACCTACAAAAAACCCCGCCCCTTTCACTGCATTCTTAGAGCCCGTCAAAATAGCGACCCAACGGAATAATCCACCCTCAGACTTAGGCGCCAAAAGCTTCACCACGGACTTGGCGCTCATCTTGGACAGATCTTTGGCAACTCCTGACAAGCCTTGCGCAAACATAACATAGGCGACAGAGGCCCAAATCGTCCAATCTGTCGACAGTTGCAGAAGTGCGACCAGTGCTATGATTTGCAATGCCAAACCCGCATAAAGCGTTGAAGACAATCCAAAACGCGCTGCAATCCATCCAGCACTAAGGTTCGTGATGATGCCCGCAATTTCATAAAGCACAAACAAATAGGCCAATTGCACAGGCGAAAAACCCAAAGTGTGAAAGTGCAACAACACAAGCATGCGCAACGCACCATCGGACAACATAAACGCCCAATAGGCCGCTGTTACTGCGATGTATGCCGCCATGCTGTTGGGTTTGCTCATTTTGACAATGACTTTCCAACCATCAGGGCCACATCCACCAAGCGATATGCATATCCCATTTCATTGTCATACCACGCATAAACTTTGACTTGCGTTCCGTTCACTACCATGGTGCTGGGCGCATCGATGATCGAAGAACGGATGTCGTTGGTGTAATCCGCAGATACAAGCGGGCGCGTTTCGTACCCCAATATCCCGTTTAATTCGCCCTCAGCCGCCGCTTGGAACATCGCGTTTACCTCGTCAGCGGTCGTTTCCTGAGCAACCTCAAACACACAGTCCGTGAGTGACGCATTCAATAAGGGAACACGCACAGCATGGCCGTTTAGTTTGCCCGTCAGTTCAGGGTAAATCAAAGTGATGGCTGTTGCAGATCCCGTTGTCGTCGGGATCAAGGAATTAAGCGCAGAGCGCGCGCGTCGCAAATCCTTGGCCGGGCGGTCGACGATCATTTGGGTATTGGTCACATCATGAATGGTTGTAATTGACCCATGACGTATTCCAAGATTTTCGTGGATCACCTTGACCATGGGAGCAAGGCAGTTCGTTGTGCAACTGGCCGCCGTTACGATGTCATGTTCGTTCACGTCGTAAATGTCATGATTGACGCCGTATACAATATTGGCTGCATTCCCGTCCTTTACAGGTGCAGACACAACAACTTTTTTGACGCCTGCATCGAAATAACCCTGAATACGTTCCGCGGTTTTAAAATACCCTGTGCAGTCGATCACAACATCAACACCCGCCAAGGGCAGCGCATCGAGGGATTTTTCACAAAACATCGGCAGGTGTGTTCCATTGACGGTAATCGACGTTGCATCATGCGAAAAATCTGCATCCCAGCGCCCATGAACCGTGTCGAATTCAAGCAGATGCGCATGCATTTCAGGCGTTCCCACAGCATCGTTCAAAAATGCGATTTCTGCACCAGATTCCATTAGCGGGCGCAGGATCAATTTTCCGATCCGGCCCAATCCATTCACTGCGTAAACTGTCATAATTCGGCTCCTTGGCGGTACGTATTGATGTTATGTGAATTGCAACGCAAATGTAACGCGGATGTGACAATTTCGAAAATCATCGAAATATCTTTTGAAATTGCTGATCTGGGTAAGTGCCGTTATGTTCCACAAAAGCAATCTGAAATGGCATCATAATATGGGCGGCGCATCGAATTTGAAATTGGGTTTAATCGGCGACAACATCGCCGCATCGCGCGCACCTGATTTGCATCGGATTGCGGGTCGTCTAAACAATATAGACGTCCAATACGACCGCCTAATCCCGAAAGAATTGAACCAAACATTTGATCAGGTTTTCGACAGCTGCCCAGCTAACGGGTATCAGGCGCTTAATATCACTTATCCCTATAAAGAATACGTTGTTCCAAAGGTCGAAATAGACGATCCAATGGTGCGCGCAATCTCGGCGGTCAATACAGTCGTTTTTGATGGAACATCATCCAAAGCCTATAATACCGACTACACGGGCTTTATCGCAGCCTATGAACAGGTGCGTGCAGGCGTGAATCCAGGCGTCTGCTGTTTGGTTGGCACAGGGGGCGTTGGACGCGCATTGGCCTTTGGGCTGGTAAAGCTGGGTGCCGATGAAATTCGCCTATTTGATCGTGACAGCACCAAAGCGCAGCAATTGGCACATGATTTAAACACCCTTGAACCCCAAACCGTCGTGACTGCCGTCGATGATTTGGAGGTGGCAACAGCCAATTGTGATGGGCTATTGAATGGAACACCTGTGGGAATGGTTGGCTATCCAGGATCGGCCTTTGAACCAAAGGCAATTGCCCAAGCGGCCTGGGTATTTGACGCTGTTTACACACCAATTGAGACCATGTTTTTAAAAAGCTCTAAGGCCGCAGGCGCGCAGATTATTTCAGGGTACGAACTGTTCTTCTTTCAGGGCGTGCATGCGTGGCGTCATTTTTCAGGTCGTGACGTGGATACGCAAAAGCTTCGTGCAGCCCTTTGATTTGCGCCGCTAAGTTGTTTTTTATTCGTCCGTTTCCAATTCCGCTAAAATAATATCTATCGAAGTGCGCACCATGCGCCACCGGACTGGTACAGAGTTGTTGTGGTCGAAATAAGCGTTCAACACCGAACCATCACAGATATAGATTTCACGCGCCTTGCCGATATAGCGGTCCAACCAGAAATCCATGCGCGGAATGGCATAAATCCCCTCAACCAACGAGGCATCATAAATTCCTGAAATTGCCTGAACGCATTCAGATCGCGTTGCGTATTCAGACGATGACACCAATTCAGGGTAATCCGACTTTTCAGCGTCTATTAATTCGGCAAGCGATGGTTCAGGTTCGAGTTCTCCAACTTCTGGAAATAACTCTGCCTGTTCGGCCGCTTCGCGAGACACACCTTGATCCAGCCCCAAGAGTTGTCCAAGGATATTTTGCGCGAATGCGCCTTGCCCAATCAGTAGGACAACCGCAAAGAACGCTGTTAATTTATTCCACATGATACACCCATCGATTTA
>JAAEZW010000046.1 GCA_018222665.1 Paracoccaceae bacterium | reverse complement strand
GTCCGTTGTTAACCGCATTAGACGAAAATATGTCGCCAAAACTTGGCGCAATCACCGCCTGAAATCCAGCATCCACCAAGGCATACACAGCCGCTTCTCGTGAAGAACCACTGCCAAAATTGCGGTGCGCGATTAGGACGCTCGGGGTCTTGTCGGTATTAAGCGGGAAACTTGGATCAAGCTGTCCATGGGCGTCGCGGCGTTGGTCATATAAAAGATAATCGCCATATCCTTCTGACCTAGGAGCAGACATAAAACGCGCTGGAATTAATTGATCCGTGTCTACATTCGCCTTAGGCAAATAGGCTGTAATCCCTTTGAGATAGCGCCATCCCCCCATCAATTTGTCTTTCCTGAGAGCAAGTCGCGTACGTCACAAATGGTGCCAGTCACTGCTGCTGCTGCGACCATTGCAGGCGACATGAGGTGCGTGCGTGCGCCTTTACCTTGACGACCTCTAAAATTACGATTGGTTGAAGAGGCACAGCGTTTGCCCGCCGCAACCAAATCTCCATTCATGCCGACACACATCGAGCAGCCAGCGCCAGCCCATTCCAATCCAGCATCTTTGAAGACTTTGTCCAAACCCTCAGACTCTGCCATCGCTTTGATTTTTAAGGACCCTGGCGAAATAAGACCAGGGATGACGGCACTCCGTCCTTGAAGAACCTCGGCAGCAGCCCGTAAATCTTCAATCCGTCCATTGGTACAAGAGCCGATAAAGATCTGGTCCACAGGTGTCCCAATGAGCGGTCTTCCCGCCTCAAGCCCCATGTATTCGAGCGCGGCTTTCGCGGCTTCGGCTTTTGGCGCCTCTAGGTTCTCGAGTGCTGGAATACTTGCCGTCACGGGCACAGCTTGTTCTGGGCTGGTTCCCCATGAAACTGTTGGAGCGATATCTTCCGCGCGCAATGTGATTTCTCGATCAAAATATGCGTCAGGATCACTTTTGAGGTCCGACCAATCCTCCATCGCTACTTCAAGTGTTTGCCCCTGTGGAGCGTATCTGCGATTTTTCACATAGTCGAATGTGGTTTGATCGGGTGCAATCATCCCAAACCGCGCGCCTCCTTCAATCGACAAATTACAAAGGGTCATGCGCCCTTCCATACTCAGCGCTTCTATCGTGCTGCCTGCGTATTCAATCGCATGTCCGCGTGCACCGTCTGCACCCAGTAAAGAGATCCAGTTCAGCGCGATATCTTTTGCGGTCACAGAAGGCCCCAAAGTGCCCTCGACCTTGATCCGCATCGCACGTGGTTTGCGCTGCCAAATGGTCTGCGTTGCAAGAACATGCGCCACTTCGGTTGCGCCAATTCCAAAGGCAAGCGCCCCAAAGGCGCCATGCGTTGAGGTGTGGCTATCGCCACAGTTCACCAGCAAACCTGGCAGCGTCAGCCCAAGTTCAGGTCCGATCACGTGAACGATCCCCTGATTTTGGTGGGTCAGATCAAACAGCTTAAACCCATGCATCGCAGCATTATCGCGCAGTGTTTGCATCATGCGTGGAATACTGGGGTCAATTTGAATCCCAACGCGGTTGGTTGGCACGTAGTGATCCAAAACACCAAAGGTGAGGTTTGGTTCTTTGACGCGGATTTGTTTTTGGCCAATCTTTGCAAAAGCGTGATGCGACCCCTCATGCACAAGGTGGCGATCCACCCAGAGCAAGGAGGCTCCATCGTCGCGGCGCAAAATCTCATGCGCATCCCAAAGTTTATCAAGCAAGGTGCGCGGTTGTGTCATTGCACGTCTCCGTTCATTTGACCAATCGCAGGCTCCCAATGACGCTCATTCTGTTGGCCAACGCGCGTCAACGGCATTTCAAGGCGGAACATGTCAGGGCGATAAAGGGCAGAGAGGTACTCTACCCCACTTCCGTCAACATCCCGTACAACCCGATCAAGCGACAAAAGCGCCGATCCAACGGCGACCCCGAGCGCAAGCGCGACCTCTGGCCCTGCAAGGGTCGCCGACACTGTTTGGTGCGCGTTCACGATCTGAACGCCGCTTCGTTCTAGCAAGCTAAACAAAGGCTGTGTTGCCAAATCATTTTCAGAGTAATTCTCTGCAATGTGCGCAGGAACATAGGTTGTAAGGTGGGAAAACGGCGTCTCGTCAACCTGACGCACACGGGTTGCGACTTGCACCATTTGCGGCGTGTCCCATCCCATCGCGCGGGTCACATAATCAGGAGAGGTTTCATAAGCAAAGGACAAGAGCCTCGCAGTAGTTTTGTTTCCCATTTCGACAAGCTGCGGCATCAGCGTGTTAAAGTTCATCGCCGTACGTTGATGGTCCGCAGGGGCGCAAACTGTCGTGCCACTACCTGCGCGGCGTTTGATCAGCCCTGCATCAGCAAGCACATCAAGCGCCTTGCGCACGGTGACGCGTGACACCCCATGACTTTCTGCAAGGCGTTGTTCTGTAGGTAATGTTTCCCCATCCGATAGACGCCCACTCATGATTTGATCGCGCAGCGCAAGGTAGACACCTCGTGCCTTTGTTCCTTCTGGCAATGACACGTCGTTTTGCCGATTCACAGTCTGATTCCCTGTTTGCTTGGCATCATTGTTAAAGATGTCTCTATCAAAATCAAGTAAGTGTATTTTTTAAAATACAAATTTTTATTAACAAAAATACAAATTTGGTATTAGGTAGAGGACAAACCTTGAGGAGGACCGCATGCCCGTCGTCGATTTGCACGTCATAGAAGGCTATAGTAGCGATGAAAAACGCCGTCTTGGGGAATCCATCACAGACGCAATTCGATTCGTAATCCCTGCACCTTCTGAGCTGGTGACGGTGATGATTCACGATCTGCCAAGCGAAAATTATTACCGCGGACGCACCACAAGAACACCCGCCCCCGCCAAAGCGGACCCAAGCAAAGTAGTTCAAGACTACCTTGGTGCAATGGAAGCCCGCGACTTGGCTAAGGCACAGTCTTATCTTGGGGAGGGGTTCAAAATGTATTTCCCCGGAACGGCTGCAATGACGTCTTTGCAAGAGCTCATCGATTGGGCAAAGCCACGCTATAACTTCGTGACCAAGACCTATGATGGGTTTGATGCACTACAAAGTCCCGAGGACGCCGCCATCGTCTATTGCCGTGGCACACTCTCTGGGGAATGGCCCAATGGGACAGCTTTCAAGGATATTCGGTTCATTGACCGTTTCGAAATCGTAAACGGCAAACTCAGACGACAAGACGTTTGGAATGACATCTCAGAAACAAAGGCAAACACATGAGCGAGATTGACCCAATTACACTGTCCGTTCTCGCTGGACGGATGGAACAAATTGCGGACGAGATGGACGCAACTCTTTTCCGCGCAGCCTTTAACCCGATTATTGCAGAGGCCCATGATGCCAGTCATGGTCTCTATCATGCGGTGAATGGCGATACCTTGGTGCAAGGTAAATCCGGCTTGCCGATTTTCGTTGGGGTGATGTCCTTTGCGGTTAAGGCCGTGATTGAAAAAGCGGCGGCCGATGGGGACCTCGAAGACGGGGATATCTATATCTTCAACGATGCCCATATCGGTGGCACGCACCTAAGTGATATGCGTCTTGTACGGCCGTATTTTCGTGACGGGGTGCTCTTTTGTTACCTAGCCTCTGTTGGCCATTGGCATGACATGGGCGGCGCTGTGCCGGGGAACTATAACCCTGCTGCAACAGATGTTTTCCAAGAGGCGTTTGTTCTGCCTCCGGTCAAGCTCGCAAGAGCGGGAAAAATCAACCAAGACATCATCGACATCATGTTGCGCAACACCCGTTTGCCGCAATCCGCGAGGGGGGATTTAAACGGCCAGCTCAGCGCGCTTGATCTTGGTGTTAAACGGATGGACGAGCTTCTTGACGAATATGGCGCAGAGACCGTTTCCGCCGCGCTCGTGGCCTTGGGGCATCGCGCCGAGCGTCTAATGCGCTCTGAACTTGAAGCCCTTCCAAATGGCCGTTGGGAGGCCGAGGACTTTCTTGACAATGACGGCATCGAGGATACGCCTTTGTCGATCAAAGTTGCCCTTGAAATCCAAGGGGATCAGATGACGTTGGATTTCACGGGGTCCGCGCCACAATGTGCAGGTCCAGTCAACATTGCGCTTCCGACAACTGTTGCAACCGCTTATGTCGCGATCAAACATATCTTTCAAAACCTCCCTGCAAATGCAGGTGTTATGCGCCCGATCGATGTAATTGTTCCCAAAGGTTCGATTTTGTCGGCAGAATTTCCTGCGCCAACAGGCGGATATACCGAAACCATTTTGCGCATGATAGACGTGATTTTCTCGGCATTTTCCAAGGCCGCGCCGGATCGCGTGGTGGCTCATGCATATGGAACGATCAACGCGCTCTCTATCGCGGGCAAACGCAAGGACGGGAAACCTTGGGTGATGTTTAGCTTCTATGGCGGCGGACACGGTGGATCGCCTGAAGGGGATGGACTTAATCACGGCAATGCGCCGATTTCAACGGCGACCATCCCTCCTATGGAAATCCTCGAAGCCGCCTACCCAATCATGTTCCGCCAATGGGCCTTGCGCCCCGAGAGCGCGGGACCGGGCAAACATCGTGGCGGCATGGGGGCCATCTATGAAATTGAAGTTCTCGAAGAGAATGGCGCAGAGGCCTTTTTGTTCGGTGAGCGCGGACGCTATGCGCCGCAGGGCATTGCAGAGGGCGAAGACGCGGCCCTTAATGTGTTCAGTTATCAACAAGATGACGGTTGGCACAAACCGCCGCTTGCCTCGAAAATTCGCGGAATACGTTTGAAACAAGGCCAAGCTGTAAGGCTCGAAACGCCGGGCGGTGGGGGCTATGGCCCAACATCAGAACGCGCACCTCTTGCGGTGGCACGGGACGTAGCAAGTGGATTGTTGAGTGCGGCAAACGCCGATGAAACCTATGGCACAGCATGGCGGGAGGCACAGTCATGAACAGTAAAATGATTGGTGTCGATGTTGGTGGCACCTTTACCGATGTCTTCATTCTGGATGAAGCAAATGGCACCGCAGAGGTTGCCAAAGTGCCCACGACACGTCCTGATCAATCGGGTGGGTTTTTGAACGGTATCCAACAGCGCGTATCTGATTTATCTCAGATTGCTGTGGTTGTTCATGGCACAACGGCAGGCACAAACGCCCTATTAGAACGGAAGGGGGCCAAGATCGGTGTGATCTGTACGCAAGGCCTGCGCGACGTTCTCGAGATGCGCCGCCGCGATCGCCCACGCACATGGGGGCTTCGTGGAAATTTTGATCCTGTGGTGGCGCGCTCTCAGCGTCTTGAAGTTCCAGAGAGAACATTGGCAGATGGCACAATATTCACAGCCGTTGATCTCGGTGCGGTCAAACAGGCCGCTGAAAAGCTTCGTGACGCAGGATGTCTTGCCATTGCGATCTTGTTCGCAAACTCTTATGCGAACCCTAAAAATGAAATCGCAGCTCTAGAGGTCATTCGTGAGATTTGGCCGAATGAACATGTCTCGGCTTCACACGAAATCCTCCCAGAAATTCGCGAATTTGAGCGGTTTTCGACAACAGCTCTGAATGCCTATTTGCAACCCGAAGTCTCAGGGTATTTGGGCCGTCTTGAAAAAGCACTGAAATCGGGTGGGTTTGATGGCGAGTTCATGGTCGTACAATCAAACGGCGGCGTTATGGCGGTGGACACGGCGAGTAAACATCCAGTTCGCACGGCACTTTCGGGTCCAGCGGCTGGGGTTATTGCCGCAGGCTATATCGCCTCGAGTGCGGGGTTTGATAACATTATCACCGGCGATATGGGTGGAACAAGTTTTGACGTCTCTCTGATTGCAAACGGTCAATCTATGCTCTCGGCGCAAACCTCGATTGATTTTGGAATGGTCGTGCGAACGCCAATGATCGAAATCACCACAATCGGGGCTGGTGGTGGATCCATCGCGTGGGTTGATAAGGGCGGCCTTTTGAACATCGGACCAGAAAGCGCGGGCTCAGATCCCGGTCCTGTTGCCTACGGTCTTGGGAATGATCGCCCTACTGTTACAGATGCGAATGTTGTTCTCGGGCGTATTGATCCTGACAACCCTATTGGGGGCAAGCTTGAACGGCTTGACGTCGAGGCGGCAAAGCGGGCGATTGATACACATGTGGGCGAAGCGCTTGGCCTCAATACTCTTGCTGCGGCCGAGGCCATTTTACGTGTGGCAAACTCTCATATGGCGGGGGCCATTCGTCTTGTGAGTATCGAGCGTGGATTTGACCCCAAACGTTTTGCATTTATGCCCTTTGGGGGCGGCGGTGCGCTTCATGCTGGTGCGATGTTGGACGAGGTTGGGATCGCCCGTGCGATCGTTCCGCGCTATCCTGGGGTGACCTCTGCGATGGGGTGCGTGATCGCGGATATGCGCCAAGACTTTGTCCAAACATTGAACTCTCTCGTAGATCATATCGATCTTAAAGCGTTAAAGGCATTTATGCAGAGCCATCGCGATCAAGGTATGGCGCTGTTGGATGCAGCGCGTACGCAGTTTGAAGATCGGCTGGTCACATTTGAATTTGACATGGCCTATATCGGACAAACGCACACAGTATCTGTTCCGATTGAGGTGGCGTTTGATCAGAATGGCTACGTTGTTCCCCCTGATCACGATACGATCAATACTGCGTTTGATGCGGCCTATACCCAAGCCTTTGGGCGTCTGTTGAAAAACGGTGTGCGCCGAATCCTGAATTTGCGTAGTGCAGTCACAGGCAAGCGGCCAAAGTTTGATCTTGAAACGCTTGCACCAACGAACAGTGATCCTGTGTCTCCAAAAGCAACAAGACCGGTGCATTTTGCCGGGCAATGGGAAGAAACGGCGATATACGAGCGTCTGTCTCTGCCCATAGGCACGGTGATCGACGGTCCAGTAATCCTAGAACAACCAGATACAACTGTCCTTATTGAGCCCGGCCTGCAAGGGCGCGTTGATCGGTTTGGAAACACCATTATTGAACGGATAGGGGATGTAAAATGAGCGCACCAGAAACGTGGGACTTGTCACGGACGGCTCTGCTGACAATCGATCTGCAAAACGATTTTATCCATCCAGAAGGCGCCTATGGACGCGCGGATCAAACGGCGCAGAGTATTGCCGCGCTTCCAGAACGGATCGCCCCCCTTGTTCAAGCGTTGCGTGATAAGGGCGGATATTATTTTTCCGCTCAATTCACCCTTGTCCCTGATAAAAACGGAGAGCCCCTCATCGCGCCACATCTTAGGAAACTGCGGCCATTCTTGGCAAAAGGCGATTTTGCGCCAAACAGCTTTGGCCACACCTTGGTGGATACGCTCTTTCCAGCAGATTTCGTGATCGAAAAGGTCGCCTACTCCGCGTTTTATCAAACGCGGCTTGAATATATCATGCGCGCGATTGGGGTAGAGCATCTTATTGTGGGTGGAATTGTAACGAACGGTGGTGTTGCATCGACATTGCGCGACGCGCATCTGCGCAACATAGAAACAGTTATGCTGACCGATGGCTGCGCGGCATTTAGCCTAGAGGTGCATGAGGCAACACTTGTTTCGCTCGGGACGGTGACACATCAAATGGATTCCGCGCGTGCGCTTGACTGGATTGGAGGCGCTACATGACACTCAAAGCAAGACTTCAACAAAAGGAAATCCTTGTTGCGCCAGGGATCTATGACGGTCTCACGGCGTCGTTGGCTGAACACGCAGGGTTTGAAGCGCTCTATCTCAGCGGCGCGGCCGTGGCGTATACCCGCCTTGGCCGTCCTGATATTGGCCTGAGCACCGCCAGCGAAATGGCCGATACAATGACATTGATTGCAGACCGAACTGCTCTGCCTGTGATCATTGATGCCGATACAGGGTTTGGCAACGCCCTCAATGCACAACGCACCATGCGCCTTTATGAACGCGCGGGGGCCTCTGCGCTTCAAGTAGAGGATCAAACCTTTCCAAAGCGCTGTGGTCATTTATCCGATAAATCTCTGATCGCGAAACATGAAATGGCTGGCAAAGTCGCCGCGATGGCCGATGCGCGTGCCTCGGAAGAGACGCTGATTATTGCGCGCACTGACGCAGTGGCGGTTGAAGGGTTTAATGCCGCCATAGACCGTGCGGGCGCCTATTTAGAAGCTGGGGCAGATGTCCTCTTTATCGAAGCGCCGCAAACAGAAGAGCAACTCACCGAAATCACCCGTGAATTTGGCAGCAAAGTCCCCCTTTTGGTTAATATGGTCGAAGGCGGCGCAACTCCTATTTCAGGGGCGCAGCATCTCGAAGACCTAGGTTTTTCGATTGTGATTTTCCCAGGGGGCATCGTACGGGCGCTTGCGCATACGGCCCAAGCCTATTACGGCAGCCTCTACAAAAGCGGGAGCAACAAACCATTTGCCGATCGAATGTTCGATTTTAACGGATTGAATGAAGTTTTGGGCACAAATGACATGCTCGCAAAAGGCGCTAAATATGACCCAAAATCCGATTGAGGTTCGCTCCCCTCTAGAGGGGTATGATATTCAATGTGATACACTTATCATTGGCGCGGGGGCCTGCGGATTGGTGGCGTCGCTTGCGGCGCATGAACAGGGGCAGAGCGTATTGGTAGTTGAACGGGACGTCATCCCGCGCGGATCAACGGCACTCTCTGCAGGTTTAATTCCCGCCGCAGGCACCAAATTTCAACACGAGGCCGGGATAACGGATAGCCCCGAAATTTTTGCGGCCGACATCCAACACAAAGCTAAAAACGAAAATGATCAAGCGATCGTTGATCTCTTAGCTGAAAACGCGGGAAAGGTCATTGAATGGCTTGCAGAGACGCATGACCTTGCGTTCTCGGTTGTGACCGATTTTGACTATCCCGGGCATAGCCATCGACGGATGCACGGCTTGCCAACCCGATCTGGGGCGGAATTGATTGATGCGCTGCGCACCGCCTGTGAAACTGCAGAGATTGATATCATTTGCGAGCGCCACGCGCAGCATCTCTATTTTGATGGACATAAGATCACTGGTGCGAGTGTGATAGGACCAGATGGTCAGTCTGAGACAATCGCGTGTCAAAAACTGATCCTCGCTTGCAACGGTTTTGGCGGCAATCGTGCGCTTGTTGCGCAGCATATGCCAGACATCCATGATGCGCTTTGGTTCGGGCATGATGGCAACCAAGGCGAAGCGATAGACTGGGCAAACGGGCTTGACGCGCAGCTCAAACATTTGGGGGCATATCAGGGGCACGGAAATGTCGCCCACCCGCATGGGATCCTAATCACTTGGGCGGTGATCACCGAAGGGGGTATTCAGGTCAACACCGCAGGCCACCGTTTTTGGAACGAAGCCCAAGGATATTCCGAGGCAGCACGCGCTGTCCTTAGCCAACCTGATGGCCAAGCATTTGCAGTTTTTGACGCTCGTATTGCCGCAATCGCGCGCCAATTCGAGGACTTTAAACGTGCCGAAGAGGTTGGTGCGATTAAAACCGCCGACACCTTAGAGGGGCTTGCAGAGTATCTTGGGCTTCCTTCAGTGGCGCTTTCTCACACAGTGCACGCTCTCCCATGGGGGCAACACGATCAGTTTGGTCGCACCTTTGGAGACACACAACTTACCGCACCGTTTTGTGGTGTGAAAGTGACGGGTGCACTCTTTCACACACAAGGTGGCCTTGCTATCAATACACGGGCACAAGTTGTGCGCAATGACGGCTCTGCTATCGAAAACCTCTATGCAGGCGGCGGAGCGGCCTGTGGTGTTTCTGGACAACAAGATAGCGGCTATCTCTCAGGGAACGGTCTGCTTGCGGCGGTTGTCCTTGGCAAAATTTCTGGCTCCGCTCCTTGCACGCCTTAACTTAATCCTGCGCGATATATGCGATCGTCTCAAATTCGACGAGGGCCTCGTCCTCGATAAGATCATTCACAATGACCAGCGACATCGCAGGAAAAGGTTTGCCCAACACACGTTGATAGGCTTTGCCAACCTCGCGTTTATAAGCGAGGTATTCCGTTTTGTCGGTAACAAACCACGTTAGCCTTCCAACATTCGTCACATCGCACCCCGCCGCACGGACAATCGCGGCGATATTGTCGAGGGCCTGTTCCATCTACAAGAAGAAGCGGGATTCGAGCCAAGGGGGCGGTTTACTTTTCCCAAACGTAGCAACGAACGCGGCAATATTTCCGGGGCATTCGATGAGACGTGAAGCCCTTGTGGAATTAAGTGACTGTATTTATTAACTTAATTTTGGTTGCGGGAGCAGGATTTGAACCTGCGACCTTCAGGTTATGAGCCT
>JAAEZW010000473.1 GCA_018222665.1 Paracoccaceae bacterium | reverse complement strand
GGTCGGCCCGTGCCTGTGGCGCATTTAACCGTGCCGGCCAAGGATGGGATTTGGTTGCATTTTCAATCGCGTGATTGATCCGTTGCGCGCTCCATATAGTGACGTAAAACATAATCGCGAATGGCGCTGGCCAATCCTTCGGTTTCGATATCGCGGGTTTCGTCGATTAGGGCCGCCAACTCGTTGATCGCCAAATCGCGTTCGCGGGCAATCGAACAAAAGGCCGTCCAAAAACGATCCTCGATACTGACAGACGTGCGATGCCCCCGCAATGTGAGAGAGCGTTTTTTGGGGCGCAGGCTCATGTGTCTAGCTTATGTTGATCCACGCGGTCTTTGGCCTTGGCGGCGATCAAATCATCCCGTTTCTTTTCGTCCTTGGTGCGTCCAAACTTGTGTGCGTTCTGATCGGCGGTTTTTCTTTTTTCCGAGCGGGTCTTGGTTTTGCGGGCGCGGTTTAGATTGATGATCTCGGCCATGATAGGTGATCTATGTTACCTGCGGAATTGATCCAATGACACAACCTCGGCCTCTTGGTGGGGTTCTTCATCAGATGGTTCTGTGGTGCCTGCACTCCGCTCAGTGTCGTCTGCCTCGGCCTCATCCTCATCCATGTCTTGGTTTTCAAAGCGCAAACCAAATTCGACCGATGGGTCAACGAATGTTTGGATCGCATCAAAGGGGATGTGAATGGGCTCTGGTTGATCACCAAAGTTCAGTGTGATTGAAAATCCATCCTCGTCCGGAACCAGATTGTCAAACCAATGCTGGATAACAACGGTCATTTCCACAGGATAGCGATCCTTCAGCCAATCTGCCAATTGCACATCGGGATGCGTGGTATCAAACGTGATAAAGAAATGGTGGTTTCCAGGTAGGCCATGATCGCGCACCTGTTCGAGCACATTAAAGATCAGGCCCCGCATGGCGCGATGCATCAATGATCCGTAATCCAATGTATCTGTCATGGGAAACTCCTTATCTTTCTCTTAACCATAAGGGATTTCTTTGGAAACGAAAGCGGATATTTTTGTGAAGTGGAGGTATTCTGTTGCCAGGAACCTCCGTAACCCCGCCTAGCGTTGCTTGACCCTAGGGCTTTAGAATTCAGTATCTCCGACCGCTTACGCAGCCATTGCTACTGGAGCACGATTGTCATTTGCAATTGTACAGTTTTCGCCGATAACGGTGGCAGACAGCCGAGACAAAGCTAACACCTTTAGACGTTCGTCGATCCTATTTCAGCCCCCTATGGTTTGGTGGAGCTGCCGGGTACCGCCCCCGGGTCCGATCCGCTTATTACGCGCGCGTTTATGTCCATAGTCCCGAAGGACACGCTGAACATATGTCTGATCCATGGGGATGTGAAGGGGCGAAAGTGATTTTACGGGCGGTCGCTGTTTATTTTTTTTCGCGATCCGCCAAAACCTTGGCCGCCAATTGCATGGAGTAATCTGCCAACTCGCCCAATGTGCGTTCCGCTAGTGGGATATCCTGCGTTTCCAATGATGTGATCAGGGCCGCGTGGTGGCTGATGATTTTGGCGCGGGACCG
>JAAEZW010000472.1:551-1565 GCA_018222665.1 Paracoccaceae bacterium | reverse complement strand
CCAACACCATGCTGTCATCGCCTCTTGGAAGGGGCGGGTGAAATCATCAGCGGCGTCCAGACTTTTTTGTACGTAGTCCGCCCCAAGGGTGGATTTGCGTTGTTCAAGTCCTTTTAGAAATAAATCTTCGTCAAAAACGCTCATGTTATTTTCCAATCTTCATCGCGATGTTTTTCGTTTGAACGTAGTTCCACAGCGCCTCGCGCCCTTTTTCACGTCCGTATCCTGATTTGCCATAACCGCCAAAGGGGGTTTCGACGCCGCCTGCGTACCATTCGTTCACAAACACCTGACCCGCGCGCAGTTTTTGCGCCGCGCGATTGGCGCGATCCAGATCGGCGGTAAAGACGCCAGAGACCAGACCGTAATCGGTGCTGTTTGCAATCTCGATCGCCTCATCATCCTGTGTGAACTTCATGACCGATAGGACAGGGCCAAACACCTCGTCCCGCGCGATTGTCATGTCGGGTGTGACGTCCATCACCGTTGGGTTCAAAAAGGCGCCTGCATTGTTTGGCGCACTGCCGCCCGTGGCCAATGTTGCGCCCTGATCTTGGGCCTGTTTCACCATGTTCAATGCGCGGTCGCGTTGGCCGTGGCTGACCATGGACCCCATGCCCTGCGCCATGTCCTTTAACGTCTCACCCGGGGCCACGGTCAGATCGCTTGCAACCTTTACCGCGCGTTCGATCATCTCGGCATGGCGGCTTTCGTGGACGATTACGCGGCTCATCGCGGAACAGACCTGACCTGCGTTGAAATAGATGCCCCAACGCAGATCGGTTTCAAAGGCCTCTAGGTCCGCATCATTGTGTACAATTGCGGCTGATTTTCCGCCCAATTCCAAAACGCACGGCACAACGTTTTTCGCCGCAGCTGTGGCGATGGCGATGCCCGTTGGCACCGATCCTGTAAAGACGATTTGATTGACCATTGGATGCGCGCTAAGTGCCGCGCCCGCTTCCGCGCCCAATCCGCACAGGACATTCACCGTCCCCTTGGGAAATCCAACAT
>JAAEZW010000472.1:0-541 GCA_018222665.1 Paracoccaceae bacterium | reverse complement strand
CGCCCAATCCACACAGAACGTTCACCGTCCCATTGGGAAAACCAACGTGTTCTGCGGCCTCGGCAAATATATAGTTTGTCAGCGGGGTCATTTCGGGTGTTTTGATCACCACGGCATTGCCTGTTGCCAGCGCCGCAGAGAGCGACCGCGCAGTCATTTCTAGGGGATAGTTCCACGGGATAATCTGCGCCGACACACCAAAGGGTTCGTAATGGGTGAAATCAAAATACCCTGATCCCAGCGGGATGGAACGTCCCTCAACCGTGCTGGCCTGATTGCCGTAATATTCGAAATAAAGCGCTGCACCGTCAATTTCGATTTCGGATTCCCAGATTGGTTTGCCCTGTTCACGCGACAGCAAATAGGCCAAGCGTTCGCGGTGTTCCGTCAAAAATCGTCCCATCGCCTGAACCATGCGACCCCGTTCGATTGGGCGCAGATCGGTCAAGACCCCTGATAAATGCACACGCCGTGCGGCCATAACGGCGCGGTCCACGTCACCTGCATCGGCCAAGGCATGTTGTGAAATCACGTTTCCCGT
>JAAEZW010000471.1 GCA_018222665.1 Paracoccaceae bacterium | reverse complement strand
CAGTTGCTGTGGTCGAGGCGTTTCGTCTGGCTGAGGGGCCGGCGGGACGCAATTCGGGCTTTATGATTGATTTGCCCCATGATTTAGCCAGTGATGATTATGGCGGTCAGGCCGCGCGAGATCATCAAAGCATTCGGCACAATCGTGCAGCAATTTCCTATGCCGCGGATATGGTCGAGACGCTTAGTCTTCCGCAGGCCTGTTTCCAAAAGGTTGGAAAAATCAATGCCGCGGCAACGGATCGGGGCATTGCCCATAACCAAGGATACCAAGAACACCTTACGCAACTAAACGAACCATATGAGATTCTGGATGATCTCCAAATGCGTGAATTGACGGGCATAACGTTCTATAAAAAAGGGCTTTTCACGCCTGGTACGGTCATGTTGCAACCTGCGCAATATATCCAAAGCTTGGGCGCGGCGATTGTCAGTAATCGGGTCACAATTTACGAAAATTCACCCGTAATGGCCTTGGATAAAGTTGGTGGAATGTGGCGTGCTAAAACGGCCAACGGGGCTATTTTTGCTCCTACCGTAATCCTTGCAACCAATGGATTGGCGCAGGCCTTTGGATATTACAAATCCCGCGTTGTTCATATTTACACCTATGCATCCATGACCCGCGCGCTTAGCGCGGATGAGGTGCAGCGGTTGGGCGGTGCCCCGAATTGGGGATTCACGCCCGCCGATCCAATGGGCACCACTGTGCGTCGCATTTCGGGGATTGGAGGCGATCGCATAGTCATTCGCAACCGCGCCACCTATGAACCGCGCCTCTCGCCCAGTGAACGGCGTTTGCGCGGGATTTATGCCCAACATGATGCCTCATTCGATGTGCGTTTCCCAATGTTAAAGGGTGTCGAAATGGAACACCGCTGGGGCGGGCATTTGGCGCTGACCTTGAACGGGGTTGCAGGATTTGGACAGTTGGAGGATGGGCTTTTTTCCGCATGCCTGCAAAACGGGCTGGGCACGGTAAAGGGCACACTCCACGGGATGGCGATTGCAGAGATGTGTTTAAAGCATCCCTCAACAATCGTGGATGAATTACTGGCCGAACCCGCGCCCAAACGCTTGCCACCTGAACCCATTTCCGAAGTGGCAGCCACCATTCGCCTGAAATTAGGTGAACGTGCTGCGGGGCGGGAACTTTAGTTTTCGGATCATAATCCGTTTGTGGTCCCCGTGGTTCCGACATAAGGTTCGTCAGAATAGATGAATTGCACCCTTTGATGTCAGCGAAACCAACATCTTCACCACAAAACACCCACTGGGGCAAAGTCAGTATTGCGCTTTGCGCGGGGCTGTTTGTGTCGATGCAGGTTGGTAAACTTGGGCCTGCGATCCCCGTGTTGCGCGATGACTTGGGTCTATCGCTGGTGGATGCGGGTTACGCCTTGTCGATTTTTACGTTGCTCGCGATTTTTCTGGCGGTTCCGCTGGGCGCATTTAGCACGTTTTTCGGGCGCCGCAGTATCATTATTTTGGGGATCATATCCGTAATGATTGGCACCCTTGGGTCCACGGTGATCACGCAGCCGTTGATGTTTTTGGTCCTGCGCGCGCTTG
>JAAEZW010000470.1 GCA_018222665.1 Paracoccaceae bacterium | reverse complement strand
GATCCAGCAACTCTTGGGTATCATTTAAAATCAAAACTTTTTCTAAGGCCTGCACGGCACCTTCGGCGGGCAACATGATGCGTTGGTTGCGATCCAACGCCAAATCCCAGCGCCGCTCGCCTACATAGATCAAACCGCGCAACCGATCCGCAAGGGGCATTGCACTGGCCAATAACGCGCGTGCCTCAGCAATATTTTTATCCGCCCCTTCACCCGCGACCAATGGCAAACTGGGATAATCCATGCGGGCAGTAATCGAACGCACATAGTGACCCGTTTCATCAAGCAATTCTAAACCATCCCGCTTGCGCCACACAAAGGCAGGTTTGCGTTCGCTTACATCAATGAACAAAATGCCATCTCGCACCTGAAGCGATGCATCGGCCACGGGGTCCAGTTCAACCAAAATTTTGCGCATCTCTTGCACATTAAGGGAAAAGGAACTGATCGGGAAATCAACGGGCAGAACTTCGCGAATATCTTCTTCCAGTGTCGGACCCGCGCCTGAAATTTGTGCAGCACTGACCTTGAATTCGGGACGTTCGATAATGCTGCGATGCACATCATCCGCAACGGCACGCAAATTTTCGCGGTGCTCTTCGTCTGCGAAATATAGACCCACGGCAAGCGCCAAAACAAACCCAGGAATTCCGTAAAAAACCAACCGACGCAACAGCGGCGTCAGCATAAACCGCATAAGCCGATAGGACAGCCGCGATGGTGCAGGGTCATGCAAGTTGGTATATCGTGTCCCTAACGGTCGCATGAGGCATCCTTTATCATCCAATCACACAACTCCGCGAACCCGATCCCCATTTTTTGCGCCTGCTCAGGCACCAAGGATGTGGGTGTCATGCCCGGTTGTGTGTTTGCTTCCAACAGGAACAAACCATCGCGCCCGCGCGTATCATCCCAACGAAAATCGGTGCGACTGACACCTTTGCATCCCAATACCTGATGGGCACGCAGGGCAAAATCCATGCAGGCCTGCGTGATATCCGCGGGAATATCGGCAGGAACCACGTGATAGGATCCGCCATCGGCATATTTGGCGTCATAATCATACCAACCATCGGTGAAAATTTCGGTCACGCCCAATGCGCGATCCCCAATTACCGTGGTCGTCAATTCACGCCCTGCCAAATAGGCCTCGACCATGACAGTCTCGGGCATGTCATCCAACAAATGGGGAGGCGAATTGGCATCTTCGTTTACAATGTAAATCCCGACCGAGGATCCCTCATTATTCGGCTTAACCACATAGGGCGGGGCCATCACATGCGCGCGCTGCACCTGATCACGTTCTGCAATCACACTATGAGCAATGGGTAGGCCTGCGGTTGCGAACACCTCTTTGCTGCGCTGTTTGTCCATGGCAAGGGCCGAGGCCAAGACACCAGAATGCGTATAGGGGATGCGCAACCATTCAAGGATACCCTGAACACAGCCATCTTCGCCCCAGCGCCCATGCAGCGCATTAAACACAACATCGGGCGCAATTTGCGTCAAATCAGACGCCAGTGTTGGCGCGGCGTCCAACTCTGTCACATTATATCCTGCTTCACGCAAAGCCGCGG